>CAYNDM010000465.1:0-1500 GCA_964395265.1 uncultured Bacteriovoracaceae bacterium | reverse complement strand
GGATGCCGATCTGATGCCCAAGAAACGGGCGCGAACGGAACTCGCCGCGCTTGATGAGGCCTCTCTTCTCGGCCTCGGTATTGATCGCGAGCGCCACCAGGCCAACCGCCACCTGCTCTCCGCTCGCGATCAGCATGTCGTACTCTCGCGAATAGGGCACGGGGTTGATCTCGGTCGCCAGCTCGATCAGGCGATTGGTCTCGCCCGACATGGCCGAGACGACCAGAACCGGATCATCGCCGTTGGCCTGCGTGTCCAGGGCCCAACGCGCGACATGCTGGATTCGCTGGACGGTCCCGACTGAAGTGCCACCGAATTTCTGTACGACCAGCGCCATCTTTCGTCCTACTCCGTAATGGGCTTCTCTACCCCAATAAGCGGTTGCGTGCAAAGGGCTGTGTGTGCGAATAAATTGGGCTCCACAGCTGTTTTAAGCGTTCGGCCACCCCCGCCGCGAATCGGGGCCAAAGCCCGTACGGATCAAGAGACCAAGGAGAATCCATGACCGATAAACCTTTCGCTGGAAAGAGAGCTTTGATCGTAGGCGTCGCCAATGAACGAAGCATCGCCTGGGCCATTGCCCGGCATCTGCACGAAGGCGGAGCCGAGCTCGCTTTCACCTTTCTCGGCGAGGCCCTGGAGCGGCGGGTACGCCCCTTGGCCGAGAGCGTGAACGCGGCGCTCATCGAGCCTTGCAACGTCTCCAGCGACGAGGAGATCGATACGCTCTTTTCGAAGATCCGCGACCGATGGGGCAATTTGGATATCCTCATTCACTCGGTGGCTTTCGCGAACAAGGAGGATCTCGAGGGTCGCTTCATCACCACTTCCCGCGAGGGTTTCAAGAACACCATGGACATCAGCGCCTACTCGCTGGTCGCGCTCGCGCAGCGCGCGGAGCCTCTGATGGAAGGACGGGAAGGCTCGATCATCACCTTGTCCTATTACGGCGGCGAAAAGGTGGTTCCCAACTACAATGTCATGGGAGTCGCCAAGGCCACTCTCGAGGCCTGCGTCCGTTACCTGGCCTGGGACATGGGGTCGCGCAAGATCCGCGTCAACGCGATTTCCGCGGGCCCGGTCAAGACCCTGGCCGCCGCAGGCATTCGTGACTTCAGGACGATGCTCGCCGCCGCTGCAGAAAAAACCCCTCTCAAGGAAAATATCACGGCCGATGATGTCGGAGCGCTGGCGGCCTTTCTGTGCGGGCCTGGCGGAAAGCACATCACGGGAAGCACGATCTACCTCGATAGTGGCGCACACATCATGGCCGGCTAGAAAACGGGATCGGAGGAGGATTGGAAAGAAAGACGAAACCAGCCGCGCCGCAGACCGAGCTTCACCGGCATCTGGACGTCTCGGCTCGGACTTCCACCATGCTGGAGCTCGCCCAAGAGCGCGGCCTGGAGCCGCAGAGCACCAGCCTGGAGGCGTTCCGCGAGAAGCTGATCATGCACGCGCCGATGAGCGATCTCAGCTCCGTCCTCGCGCAGTTCGGGC
>CAYNDM010000464.1:0-1518 GCA_964395265.1 uncultured Bacteriovoracaceae bacterium | reverse complement strand
GCCATCACGACCGCCTGGCGATTGAAATAATAGAGGATGCCAGCGAAGAACATCGTTCCCACGCTGACCCATACGATCGACTCGTACATATTCGTGACCGGCGCGCGACTCGCCACGTAGGAACGCACTCCGATCCCAAGCACATGAACCAAGAAGCCGACTCCCGTCAAAAGCAGGCCAGCCGTCTTGAACCCACGGAAGACTCCAGATTCGCGGCTCTGCTGACCGACGAAGATCGCGCCCACCCAGCACAATGCGCCAACCAAGTAGAGGATCCAGGAAATCAGAAACGGACGAGCGCGGTTGTAGAAGGCCTCGGCCGAGATCCGGTTCGCGTAGGACGAATCCCAGCCATCGACCCGGCTCTCGACGGCGGCGCGAGCTTCGGCCGAAGCCCCCTCAAACGCGACTTGATCGCCCGCCCGATAAGCCGTGACCAGCTCAGCGAAGCGCTGACGAATCTCCTCGCCGTCGCCCCCCTGCTCCGCCAGGGTTTTCCAAGGATCCGGAAACTTCACCGGAATGACCGGCCAGGCCTCGCCCGATACGACCGAGCGAAATACTCCCAAGCGCGACAAAACCTGCTTCAACTCCTTCTCGCGGGGCGCCTCCTTCATCCCCGGCGGAACCGGCTTCTGCAACGCCTCGACGTATTGCCCGAGATGAGAGTCTTGAGTGAGCTCCTTGGGGCTGAATAAGGAGCGCTCCTCATCCAACCCGATCTGGCGCTTGGCATCCTTGTTCTGCAATTTGATGAAAGCGCGTTCTTCCCAGGCCTGAGGCATGGAAATCCACGAGAGGACCAGGTCGACAGGCTCCCATCCTTCAAACTTCCGGGAGCCGGTCTCGAAAAGGACCATGTCGCGCGCGAATGAATCCATCGGCTTGACCCGGCCTCCGTTCTGAACCGGGATCAGGGCGAAGTCTTTGAAGTTCCACCCCACTCGAGGTTGCCCAGGAGCCACCTCCTTCGACTGCCCATACACGCTCGGGGCGCTCGCGGCGCCGAGCAGACAAAAAACGACCTGAGCGAGCAGAGCTTTCTTGATCCACGTGCAGACTCTCATGTTGACCCCTCCGTCTGAAGCTGTTGAGGCGTGGCCGCATTCCTCGCCTGGGCAGCCGGCTGCGGCTGGCCCCGCTTTTTCTTCACGCGCGATGCGTACAGGATGATCGAGCCCAGGACGATGAGAAGCGATCCCAGGTACTTGAGCTCGCGTCCCGGATCGCGATTCACAGACAGGATCGAAGTGACCGGCCGCGGATCGGCGTCCTCGTAGCTCGACTGGTAAAACGTGAAGCCTCGGTACTCGAGAGGCTCGTTCATGCTGATCTTGACGGACCGCTGCTCGCTATCCATCACAGTCACGTCAGACTCGAAGGACATCGGATCCACGGTGCCCTGGTATCTTTTGATATGGAACCGCTCCAGCCGGAGCCCGAACGGAAGCACGACCCGGTGCGGGTAGTAAGCGAAAGCGCCGACCCTACCCTGAAGGAGAAGAACGGCTCCTTCTC
>CAYNDM010000463.1:0-1524 GCA_964395265.1 uncultured Bacteriovoracaceae bacterium | reverse complement strand
ATGCGATTGCTCCTGCAGGAGCTCTTTTCGTCTTGCCCTGGGTTTCGGCTTTCTGGGCTGGCGAAGCACTCCTGGGAGGCGCGTCTTGAGCTTTCTCGCCGGCGTCCGGATCTAGTGCTGTTGGATGAAATCCTGCCAGGCGAGTCCAGTTTGGATCTTTTATCTGAGTTAAATAGTCAAAAAATACCTGTGTTTCTGATTTCGGGTTATGGGGACTTGTCTCGACCGCTTCCTCTCGGGGCTTTAGGCCGACTGGCCAAGCCTGCTTGGGAGACCCTCGAAGAGGATCGAGTTCGGATTGGGGACGCTCTTCGGGCTGCGTTATCCGGTTGACCATCGTCCTGGGCCTTGCTAACTATGCTCAAATTTTAGAATAAGCACGTGAAAGGATACGAACCAAATGGCAGTCACCATTCGTCTTCAGCGTCAGGGCGCAAAAAAGAGACCTACTTACATGGTCGTCGCAACTGATCGCCAGAACCCTCGCGACGGTGCGTTTTTGGAGAGCTTGGGCCAGTACTTCCCGAAGGCCAAAGACCCCAAGGACAAGTTGAAAGTCAATTTAGAGAAGATTGAAGCCTGGAAGGCAAAAGGTGCCCAGGTTTCACAAACCGTTGGACAACTCCTCAATACCCTTGCAAAATAATTCTAAGCCAGTTCGTGGACCGAAATCGGGCAAGAGCGCGCTTGGCCGAAAAGGTGGACTATTGACGACACCCCGGTCGTGCTGGAAGTAGTGCCAGTGGTGCTGGTATAAGAGGAGACTGCACGATGTCAGAGAGTGGGAAGAACCTAAGCGAACTTTCAAAGCTGATCGAATACATGGCTAAGATGTTGGTTGACCTCCCTGATCAAGTGGTAGTCAACGAGATCGAGGGTGAAAATACCACCGTCATCGAACTGAAGGTCGCCAAAGAGGATTTGGGGAAGATCATCGGTAAACAAGGACGCACTGCCCGTGCTGTGCGTACAGTCCTCAATGGTGCCTCAACAAAGCTCAGAAAACGAACTGTCCTCGAGATCGTCGAGTGAGTCCAAGGGGCTTGGAGACCCGTCTCTGGGCCCTCCGATTCAACTCCATTTCCTAACGCTTTTCCCTGAACTCTTTGTGCCCGTGCTGTCGTCCAGCCTTCTGGGCAAGGCTCAGGCGAGGGGACTGGTTTCTTATCACATCACCCAGCTTCGCGACTTTGCCGACGATAAGCATCGAACCGTGGATGACACTCCCTACGGCGGCGGCGAGGGGATGCTTCTCAAAGTGGATGTCCTTCACCGCGCATGGAAATCGGTCGTCCGGGAGCGTTCGCCTCGAGTACGAACGATTTTACTGTCTCCCCAGGGTCAGCTTTTCGATCAAGAGATGGCCAAGGAGCTGTCGCAGCTTGATCAAATCGTCTTTGTCTGTGGTCATTACGAGGGCGTGGACGAGCGCTTTATCGAGCTTTGCGTGGACCAGGAAGTCAGCATCGGAAACTATGTCCTGACCGGTGGGGAGCTTCCGGCGCTGGTCATGGCGGATGCGAT
>CAYNDM010000462.1:0-1556 GCA_964395265.1 uncultured Bacteriovoracaceae bacterium | reverse complement strand
GATCAGGAAGGTCAACATGATGAGCGGCACCAGGGCTTCGTAAAAGGGCTTCAACCCGTGCTCCGAATCGCGCAGCACGGCCTGTTCAGGCACCACCAGGGCGACCACGCCCAACAAGCAGACCAAGAAAGCCAGCCCGGCCATCCCGAGCGCCTTGCGCTCGCGTGGAGTCACTTCGCTCAGGCTTGCATCAGTATTGCCCGCCACATTCGTAGGTTTCCAGGGGCCGAGTCGGGGCTCTACGATGCGATCAGTGACCCAAGTACCGACCAGCGTAAGCATGACCGTCGACACCACCATGAAATAGTAGTTCGCGCTCGCGTTGACGACGTAGCTCGGATCCACGATCTGAGCAGCCTTGGTCGTCAGGCCTGCCAGCAAAGGATCCAGGCTGGTCAGAAGAAGATTGGCGCTGAAGCCTCCCGATACGCCGGCGAACGCGGCCGCAAGCCCCGCGATCGGATGCCGCCCGAAGCCGGCAAAGAGCACCGCGCCTAGCGGAGTGAGGACGACGTACCCCGCATCCGCCGCCATATTGCTCATGACTCCGCCGAAAACCAGCGTGGCCGAAAGAGCGCTTTTGGGAACCGCCGTCACCAGGCGACGCAAAGCCGCCGAGATCAACCCGCTTCGCTCGGCGACGCCGATCCCGATCATGGTCACCAGGACGAGCCCGAGCGGCGGGAACGAGGAGAAGTTCTTCACCATTTCAGTGAACATGCGCTGAAGATTGGCGCGAGTAAGCAGGTTCTGCGCTTCGATTACCCGCTGGTCCGCCGGATGGATGACCGAAACTCCAAGTGTGGATGCGAGCCACGATCCCACGATCACGAGGACCGAGAAGACCACGAAAAGTGTGAGGGGATCCGGCAGGCGATTACCTACCCTTTCAACCCAATCCAATACTCGAGAAAGCCCTTTACTCTGACCTGCCTGAACCGACTGCGCTCTTGCTTCTGACATAGCGGGAGGTTTTCGCGCAGGATCGTCAGAAAACAAAGCAGAATTTTAAATAAAGAAACTATTCCGCGAAAAAAACGGATATAGGGGCCTTGCTTGCGGCGATGGCTCCGCACGCAAAGCCCCCTCTCCTGCCAGGGGCAGGCGGGTTTGTGCCACGCCTCCCTCTGGCTTACGCGTCGATCTCGGGCTTACGCCTATTTCTGGTTTACGTTCTTCTCAGGCTTGCCCGACTATCTTTGACTTACCCGTCTCAAGAACTCCGCCACGTCCATGCGCCCGCAGCGGGTCCGCGTCTTGAGAATCGCATTGGACGAATCACAAAGATCGCTGGCGATCGCATCGGCTTTGGCGGTCGGCTTTAGGCTCAACGCCAGAGCCAATGCTCCCGAGACTTGCGGCGCGGCCATCGAGGTTCCCGAGAGCTTATCGTACCGGCCGTTCAGCACCGTACTGTAGATGTCGCTGCCCGGAGCCGCGATCGTGACCGTCTCCTGGCCATAGTTCGAGAACCCGCTCAGCTGGTCGCGGGCATCGCTCGACGCCACCGAGATCACTCCTGGGTAGCTGGCCGGGTAATACGGCCGCAGATCGTT
>CAYNDM010000461.1:0-1563 GCA_964395265.1 uncultured Bacteriovoracaceae bacterium | reverse complement strand
TTGGCAACACAATTCTAACGCGATCCCTCATGCCCCTCGTTTTGATGAAGACCCGGCTCTTCTCCAAAAGAGGCGGCAGAGCGATTTTGCGGTGTTTAATTGGCCAGGTAATTCAACTCTTCCATTCGAATCGAAGAAACAGTCGAATCACGTGCAAGCATTTCCTGTACTCTCGTAAATCTGTGATTTGGGAGTTTCAACACCTCCCGACTTGACTGGCCCATATAGGAGTTCTGAGTGCGAGACTCTCTTGATAGATCCTTTCTTTTCAAATGAGCCGGACTGATGTGATCCTCGGTTTCGAGTGATCCCTCGGCGAGTTTAAGGAATACGCGCGCATCCGCCGGTGGGACGAACCCCTGGGCTTTTCGTCTTTTTTCGCGCTCATAGGCATTAGTTGAATCCATAATCTTATCGAGGATCACGTCTGAGGCACTTTGTGCATGGAGCGAATCGAAATCACAGACCCAGATGAGCTGCGAAAGCGCCATGGTGAGAAAGTCAGGATCCATGTTGACCAGCTTTTCGGTGGCTGAATCAGGACCGAGTTCGAGGAGAATTTCAAGCCAAAGGCCAAGGCGCTCGGCATCAAAAGACTCATCACCACCCGCCGTGGTGCTTCGCCAGAGATCTTCATCAAAGACACGCTCGATCTGTTGAGCACTGGCGAAGGCGATGATTTCACCACAGTCTTCAAGCCCTATCTGATTCACCAGGTTGGTCAGCGTGCGTGGCTCTAAACTCTTGATTCTTTCTGGCAAGTCCGGATCGCTGAGCATCCGGTTTAAAGGTCTCTCGGGACCAGGGCTTTTGATGAATTCCATCCGCCGAACATTAACAAATTTTTATTCGAGCATTAGATATAAATAATTGGAACTATTATCAAATACATTGATAGCCCTCGAGTATTCGCATAGGCTTTTTATCGACAAGTGGAACTCGAGATGATTTGACTCCAGGCCATCAATGCGGCCATCAAAAGAGACCAACCAAGCTGATGCACTTGATTGTGAAGTCAACGGATTGCCCTGCTGGTCCTACAGTCCTTCAAAAGGGTTCGAAACAGTCGTAGCTACGCTGCCGGTACAGCTTGCCTTCCCTGAATTCCAGGACGATGCAAAAATGAGCTTTGAGTTCCTGCCCCTTTTTTAAGGGGCCCGCATCCCTTGCCATTGTTCCTGACCAAGCGGACTCGACCACCATCTGGTCGCCGCTTTCAAAAAAGTTGGTGATATCGAATTTCTGAGCAGAAAGCATTGTGCGGCCAAGGGCGGCCCGCTTGATGATCTCCTCCCGGTTGCTCTCCTGCCCCGTCTTGTTCAACTGGTTTGGAAACTCACGCTGCCGAAAATCGGGATGAAGTATTGTAGAAAATTCTGACTCATCCAGAGAAAAGCTTTCTATGAGTTGAAAATATCGCGTCACGAGCGCGATGTGACGATTTGCCATGATTATCCCTTCTCCTCTCTTCGACGTGGGCATCCATAGTGGCGCTGATTACTCATTTCGCTTGAAGCGATCCGAAATTCGATCTTCATATGCACAATTTAAAGAACCTTGTAC
>CAYNDM010000460.1:0-1564 GCA_964395265.1 uncultured Bacteriovoracaceae bacterium | reverse complement strand
CACAGGGCATGTCGCCTATTTCGTCAAGACGACCCGGGGACCGGAGCTCGAGGTAAGAAAGATCCGCTGGGAGGGAGACAAGTTCCGGCTCGGATCGCCGGTGCGCCATAAGATCCATGCGCACGGGCTGGTCGGAGCAAACTCTCCAACCATCTCGCCCGATGAATCCGCCATCGCATTCGTAGGACTCGATTCACAAGGCTGGGAAAACGTCTATCGTCTTGAGCTGCCGCTTGCCGATCAAACTGCGCCTCCAAGGCGTCTCACCGAGGGATACTATAGCTGGAAGCACCTGGACTGGGGCGCGAGCGGAATCCTGGCATCGTCGAACCGCACTCCCGACGCGACCTTCAACATCTTCCTGCTCAACCCTGAATCGGGAGCGATCACCCAGATCAGCCAGGCCCATGATGACCAGCTGGCCCCGGACGGAAGCGCCAGCTCGATCGTCTATCAATCCTGGACGAGCGGATCCTCTCAGATCCATCGGCTGATCGGCACTCAAAACGTACGTCTGACCGACGTCAAGACCGGCCTCAGCCATCCCAAGCTGCGCGGTGACCTGCTCTATGCGCTGGGCTTCAGGCAAGGCCGCTATCATCTCTACCGGATCCCCAAGGATCAGCTCCTTCGGATCTCGGTGCCCAATCACATCAAGAGGGACGCCGGCCCTTGGCTGGCGAGCCTGGCCTCGTTTGAAGGCAAGAACGTCGAGTCCTATGCGCCGTTTAGGTCCTCGGGAGTCCGCTTGGATTATCTTTCGGGATTTTTCGGATCAGGGGGCGTGGGCGGAATCGTGGCGGGCACGAGCGACCTGATGAGGAACTACAGCCTTTCGGGAGAGTTCTCGGTCCTGGGCGATTTCAAATACACCAACGCCTACGGGTTTCTCTCCAGCTCCAAAGGACGTTGGTCCTGGACCACCGGGCCCTACCACGTCGCTCAACCGAGACTCGACACTTTCTTTTCATCCCAGGACGGCGCGGTGCGAACCTACCTGCATCGCGAGTACGGGGCACTGGGCGCCTTTCAGTATCCCCTCGGGGCTTTCAGCTACTTCGACATCCAGCTTCGACTGGCCGGGGTCAGCCGCGAGGACTTCAGCGATCTGACGCTCGTGGAAGAGTTCGAGAAAATCTCGCCTGGCCCGGAGCTCCTCATGGCCCCCATGGTCCGGCTCGGTTTCGATCGCGTGATCTACGAGCTTTATACCGGGCCTCTCGAAGGCTACGGCCTCCTTCTCGAAGCGGACACCAGCTATTACCCCAAGCGGGCCGAGGTCTCGGAGCGCCTAAGGCTGGATGGCTCAGTTTACTTCCGCATCTGGGGACGCACCGTCGTTGCCTTGCAGGGGATGGCAGGCATCGCGTTTGGAGGAGACTTCCGCAATCCGTTCTTTCTTTCGAGCGACGACATCATGAGAGCCTATTACTTCGGCGACGACCGCCTCTTCGGATCCCGCCTTGCCGCGATGAAAAGCGAGCTTCGTTTTCCGATCGGCAGCCTCTTCAAATTCCCTCCATTGCGAGGACTTGTCTCCTACGACCTGGGCACGGTTTACAGC
>CAYNDM010000459.1:0-1582 GCA_964395265.1 uncultured Bacteriovoracaceae bacterium | reverse complement strand
ATGTGATTCCGTGCGGAATCACTGAAATGGGTCACGTTTTCATCAATTTAAGTGTCAAAAATAGACTATGTTGTCCCTGGAACCCAAGTTCGCTCACTGTTGAAAATCAATTCCTTCCTAAGCCGTCCGCTTCATCGGTTCAGTCGCCGTGAAGTCGCGGTGCGTACCACCCTGCGGCTCCGGCGTTCGATCTGAATCTCTCTTTACTCAGTGTCGCTCTCGCTCTAGAGTCGAACCCATGAAAACCAGACTCATTTCGCTAATGATTTTGATCGCGCTAGGCACGAGTGGCTGCGGAATACAGAGCATTCCCACGGCCAACAATCAGGTGGAGGCCGCTTGGGCTGAAGTGGTGAATCAGTACAAGCGCCGCGCGGATTTAATTCCGAATCTAGTGGAGGTGGTCAAAAAATACGCTTCACACGAAAGAGAGACCCTCGAAGCCGTGATTAGCGCTCGCGCGAAGGCAACGCAAACAACCGTTGATGCCAGTAACCTGACGCCTGAGAGCATGAAGCAGTTCGTGGAGGCGCAGCAAAGCCTAGGAGGCGCGCTCTCTCGCTTGATGGTTGTAGCGGAGCGTTATCCTGACCTCAAGGCCAATCAGAATTTTCGAGACCTCCAGGTGCAGCTCGAAGGGACGGAGAACCGCGTTACGATCGCCCGGCAGCGGTACATCGAAGCGGTTCGTGACTTCAATAATCTCGTGACGGTCCCTCCTACCTCGTGGACGAATTCGCTTCTCCTTCACTACGAGAAGAAGCCTCAGTTCACGGTGGAAAATGAAAGCGCGATCTCCGACGCGCCGAAAGTCGAATTTTGATGGGTAGGTTGCGGGAACTGGCCGCTTTCCGTGGCGCTTTGAGCCTGAGTTTGTGTTTCGGGCTGCTCGCATCGGCCGGACACGCGCTGGAGGTGCCGCCTCACACGGGGCTCGTGGTGGATCAAGCCCAGCTTCTCAGCGTGCGGCAGCAGCGGCAAATCGAACAAAGCTTACGGCGATTTCAGGAACAAGTCGGTCCGCAGATCCAGCTTCTGACCGTGCAAACTCTGCAAGGAGAGCCGATCGAGAGCTACTCCATCAAGGTGGTCGATCGATGGAAGCTCGGAGATCAAAAGCGCGACGACGGGGTCCTGCTACTCGTGGCGGTCGAGGATCGCGCTGTGCGAATCGAGGTCGGTCAAGGTTTGGAAGGGCAGATTCCTGACGCGATCGCCGGCCGGATCATTCAGGATCAGATCATCCCTTATTTCAAGGAGGGGCGTTATCCGGACGGGATTCTGAACGGCCTTCAGAAGATCGCGGAGCGCTTGGGAGGGCAATTGAGCGGCTTCCCTTCATATGGGCCTCCCGCGCGCTCTAGCCGTCATTCGCAGCCCTTGGGGCCTGGCTTCATATTCTTTCTCTTCGTGATCTTCTTCATCCTGATTCCTGTCCTGAGGTTCCTTGGCTTCATTCGAAATCCCAGAGGCGCACTTCTCAGGCGCAGGCACGCTTCGACCTATTGGGGTGGCGGAGGCTTCGGGGGCGGAGGCGGCTTCGGTGGCGGCGGCTTCGGCGGCTTTGGCGGCGGAGGCGGAG
>CAYNDM010000458.1:0-1590 GCA_964395265.1 uncultured Bacteriovoracaceae bacterium | reverse complement strand
AATCAGAAATTAAACGGCGCGAAATTCTCATGCCCCACGTGATGGGGAAGACCCGAAGAGCCCTTGCGTTCAAGACTGAGATTAAAATGGGATTGATCGACGTCGATGATGGCGGAGAGGGCGAGATTCGAACTCGCGAGACGTGTTACCGTCTGCTCCCTTAGCAAGGGAGTGCCTTCGACCACTCGGCCACCTCTCCAGCCTGTCGAACGATCTTTTGAGCTATAACAAAGGCGTGGATGCAGGGCAACTATTACGCATCGCGTAATAGCCACTCTCTTTCTATTTCCAGCACTTCTGCTAAACATTAACTTCCATGTCAGATTCTTCGATCAAGCCCATCGTCTATTGGAATCGCGAGACGCAGAGAGAGGAAACCGAGCGGGTCTACGGCGAAAAGTGGATTCGATGGATCTACGACACTCGACCGGGTCAGCACTTGACCGAGAACCTGCTGGCCCACCATTTCGTCAGCAAGCTTTATGGCCTGGTTCAAGACAGCGGATGGAGCAGGCGTAAGATCCCTCGATTCATCAAAGACTTCGAGATTCCAATGGAGGAATTCGAGGACACGCGATTCAACACTTTCAACGAGTTCTTCACGCGAGCCTTCAAGCCCGGAATGCGCCCGTTTCCAGAGGATCTTCGCGAAATGGGAGCGTTCGCCGAAGCCAGGTACTTCGCGTTCGAGAAGGTCACCCGCGACCAGAAATTCCCGATCAAAGGCACTGCATTGTCTGCCGACGTCCTGCTCGGAAGCGCCGAACGAGCCGCCCCATTTATCGGGGGCCCGGTGCTCCTGGCCCGGCTGTGCCCGGTCGACTACCACCGATTCCACTACCCGGATGGAGGAGTCACACAAGCAAGCTACCGGCTCGGAGGCAAGCTCCATTCCGTCAATCCAATGGCGCTCGCGTATCGCCCTGAGATTCTTTGCACGAACGAGCGTCATGTCAGCATTCTCGATACCCACCAGTTCGGAAAACTCGCCTACGTGGAAGTAGGCGCCCTGTGCGTCGGAAAAATCATCCAAACTCACCCGCCCGACATGCCTTTCAAGCGCGGAGACGAAAAAGGCATGTTCCTCTTCGGCGGATCCACCGTCGTCGTTTTGGGTCAGCCCGGAGTCTGGCAGCCTGACTCCGATCTTCTGGAGCAGAGCGCGCAAGGCCGCGAGACGCTGGTCAAACTCGGCCAAAGGATCGCTGTCAAGACCGGCTGAGCGATTACCGATAAGTCATTCGTGAAATCGAATACTCTCGTTGGCTTGGCACTGCTTTCAACTCTCGTATTGCCGCTTACGGCTCGGGCAGGAACCAACTGCACGACGGCCAAGGAATACGTGACATCCCTCGAGATCCTTCGGGAGCAGAAGGACCTGAAGATCCCCGAGCCGGAGGCACGCAAGGTCGCGGCACGAGTGAGTAATGGCTGCAGTGGGGCTGGCCTACGCTTCATCCGATCGTACCAACTGCTTTCGCGTTCCGGGTTCGGCGCCAAAGACAGCGTCGAAACCGCGATCGCGCTCAGCCATAAAACGGATGCGGAAGTAGAGACTATCGTCACGGTAGTTCAAACCGCGGTGCTCAA
>CAYNDM010000457.1:0-1606 GCA_964395265.1 uncultured Bacteriovoracaceae bacterium | reverse complement strand
TTTCCTGGTTTAGCGATTGCAAAACCACCAGGTACATCAACCACAGGCCCCAGGAGGAACTCATGGCAAATCCACTGCCGACCGACCGCAACAAGACCTCGAGCGGCATGAGCTCGACCGTCCATGAGGTCACTCAAAGTCTGAAGAACCTGATCCAATCCGAGATCAAGCTCGCTAAAGCGGAGATCAGCGACAACGCCTCCTATTTCGGAAAACAGGCAGCGATCATGGCGGGCTTCGCAGCGCTCGCGGGCATCGCGCTTTTTCCGTTCATGGCATTCCTTACGATCGGCCTGGGACGGCTGCTTGGGGACAACTACTGGCTGAGCTCCTTGATCGTATCGGCTGTTTTCGCGGTCGTAGGCGGGATCGTGGCCTATTCGGCCTTCAAGAAAATCAAGAGCCACGGCCTACGCCTCGACGAGACGGCTCGCACGCTTCGCCAGGACCTCGAGATCATCGAAAACAAAGCCAATGAAGTTGGCTCTGAAAGGAGAGTCGCATGAGTGACGCGCAGATCAGGCAACAGCGCCAGGAAGTCGATCGACGCCAGGAGGAATTCGAGAGAGCTCTTGATCTCGCGACCGGCGAGATCGACCAGAAAATCCAGGTCGCCAGCGACAAGATCGAACAGGTCGCGCAGAAAGTCCGGGACATCCGAAGCCGGGCCAATGACGTCGTATACAGGGTTCGGCATCCGGCTGAGCCGTTGGTGCAGACCTTGCGCTCAGGCAGCGAGCGATTTCAGCGCGAGGTCCTGCCGCCCACTCGCGAAGCCCTGAGCATCTACTTCAAAGGAACTCGGGACTACCTGCTGCAGTTCGGCAGCTGGTTCAGCGACTTCAGCCATCGGACGTCGGCCAGCACTGGCCAGACCTTGACTCGTGCCTATTCGTCGGCACGCCGCGAGATCGAGTCGATGGACCGCCGAGTACTTCTAGGCTCGCTCGCAGTCTTCGCCGCGGCTTTCGCCTTTGGGTTGATTTCAAGAAGACCGGATCTCACCGAACCGCCTCATTCTTGAAGCCCTTTATAAAACATGAACGCGCCCAGGAGAAAAATCAGGGCAGAAACCGCCCGCCGAAAGACCTGTTCAGGTATCCATTTGAGAAACCTTGTCCCGGCGAGCGTTCCAGCCACGACTCCAACGCTCGAAAGGACAATCCACTTTCCGTTACTCAAAATGCCGTCGCTCTGGCTCCAGAAATAGATAGGCATCCTGGAAGCATCGACGATCAATCCGACGGCCGTCGCCGTCGCCACGAATGATTCCTTGGAGATATCGAAGCTCAATAGGGCCGCGCTCCGAATGCCCCCTTGATTTCCAACAAGACCACCCAAAGCGCCCGAAACTCCGCCGGCAATCCAGGCCCCGACCCCGTGAAAGCGCATTCTCTGGGACACTCCGGTAAACCCGGTCAGACCCGCGAAAAGAAGAATCACACCGAAGATCAGCGTCAGCGCCGGAGTGGCGAAGTTTGAATGAAGAAGCGCCCCAATAAGCCCTCCCATCGCGCTCATCAGCCCGAATCCCAACAGGACACGCCGGTCGACATAAGAGCGAAGCATCCAAAATCGCAACGCGGTCCCGATCAAGTGAGGAATC
>CAYNDM010000456.1:0-1607 GCA_964395265.1 uncultured Bacteriovoracaceae bacterium | reverse complement strand
ATCTCGAAGATCTACACCGAGGAAGAGTACAGGGTGAAGACCTCGGTAGCAGGCGCAGGCATCGGCCTGGCCACGGTATTTCGCTCCGGCGGAAGCTTCTTTTTCGTCAGCGAAAGCCAGGTCCGGACCGAGGTGACGGTCTTCTTTCAGAAGACAGAGAACTTCAGGGAGTTCAAAGAGCAGTTCCGCTTTATTTCCACCCAATTCTATTTCTGATAGGAGTTCCATTCGAAGGAACTCGAACTATGCTGATTTTGGCTTCCACCTCTCCCCGACGAATCGAACTTCTCAAGAGCGTCGGCTTTCAGTTTCAGACCGTCTCCCCCGATTGCGAGGAGCTCGTGGTCCGGGGCGAAACCCCGCGCGCCATGGTAACCCGCCTCGCGCGGGAGAAGGCTGCCTCGGTGGAGACCAGGATCGACCCGTCCCTGCACGACGCCATCATCGACCGCCCCGACACCACCGTCGTCGGGCCCGCTGGCAAGACAGTGCACAAAAACCCCCGGGACGAAAAGCACGCGACCCGGATACTGGGCAAGCTGCAGGGAAAGACTCATACGGTACTCACCGGGTACTGCCTGCTCGCGCTGAGGAACGGAACCAGAATCGACCTTCACTCCCG
This sequence comes from uncultured Bacteriovoracaceae bacterium, assembly GCA_964395265.1. Lineage (GTDB taxonomy): Bacteria > Bdellovibrionota > UBA1018 > UBA1018 > UBA1018 > CAYNDM01. Next base: position 985 of record CAYNDM010000456.1, on the reverse strand, counting down.
GGTGGTCGTATCCAAAGTCAGCATGCGCTCGCTCAGCCGTGCCATGATCCAACAATACATCGCGACGGGGGAGCCGATGGACAAGGCCGGCGCCTACGCCGCGCAAGGAATCGGGATGGCTTTGATCGAAAAGGTCTCGGGCAGCTACTCGAACGTGGTCGGCCTGCCGATGGCTCAATTGACCATGGATCTCGAGAAACGCTACGGCATCCGGTTCTGGAGCCAGGGAAATCGATGAACGCCTCGCTTGAGTCGCGCTATCGCGAGGTGACCGCGCGAATCTCCTCGGCGCGCGCTCTGCTTCCAGCAACGTCTCGTCCCGTGACCCTGGTCGCGGTGAGCAAGCTTCAGAGCACCGAGGCGATCTTGGAGCTTTACCGCCTCGGGCAACGCGATTTCGGCGAGAATTACGTTCAGGAGCTCGCACAAAAGGCCCGAGAGCTGGAGGATCGCGGGATCGGGGATATCCGTTGGCATTTCATCGGCCACCTTCAAACGAACAAGGTCAAGCAGTTGCTCCCGCTCGTATCCATGATCCACTCGATCGACTCCGAGAAGCTGGCCGCGGAGGTCGCCAAGAGGTGGCGCTCGATCGGGAGACCTGGAAGAATTCCCGTCTTCATTGCCGTGAACATCGACGAAGAAGAAAGCAAGTCGGGCGTCTCTGTCATGGACTGCCGTGAGCTTTGCGAGAAAGTGGCCACGCTTCAGGAGATTGACCTCCGTGGGCTCATGGCCATCCCCCGTCCTGAGAGCGCCCAAACCGGGATCGCGTTCAAACGACTTCGTGAGCTGGATCTCCAGTGTCGCCCTTTTACCAAGGGCGAACTCTCCATGGGGATGACCCAGGATTTCGAGATCGCCATCCGTGAAGGCGCCACTCACGTCCGGGTGGGTTCAGCACTTTTTGGTCCTCGAATTTAAACTTATTTAGTTTATATTTTGTCATTGAGACTGAATAAGCCCAACCGGACCCCTTTTCGGG
>CAYNDM010000455.1:0-1616 GCA_964395265.1 uncultured Bacteriovoracaceae bacterium | reverse complement strand
ACCTTGAAGTAGGAATCAAAGTCACTCTGCCGGTTGAACGCTCCGAGGAAGGAAGGATCACTCTCTCAGCCAAGCACTTTCTGGATATCGTGAAAGAGCTCCCCAACAAGCCACTCGATATCACTCGCAAGGACAACAACTGGGTAGAAATCGTTTGTGGCAAGTCACGTTTCAATATCGTCAGCCTATCCGCGGACGAGTATCCGGCTTTCCCTGCATTCGAGGAGAAAGAATATTTCGAAGCCAAGGTCGAAGTCCTGAAAGACATGATCGATCGCACGAGCTTTGCCGTATCGACGGATGCGACTCGCTATCACCTGAATGGGGTATTCTTCGAGCATCTCGAGAACAACATCATGCGCATGACCGCAACCGATGGTCATCGGCTTTCACTGGTTGACCAGGAGGTCTTCCTGACGATGCCCGAGCTCAAAAGAGGGATCATCATCCCGAAGAAAGGCTTAGGAGAGTTTCGTAAGCTTCTCGATGAGGAGAAGACATCGGTTGGGCTCGCTTTCGAGCGAGGCTATGTCTTCTCGAGGCTCAACGGATCGTATCTTTTCATCCGCCTGATCGAGGGTGAATACCCGGATTATCGGCCAGTGATTCCAAAATCCACCGAACGGGTTGTTAAGCTCGATCATGCCGCCTTCAATTCCGCATTGAAGCGAGTGAGCTTGCTGGCTCACGAGAAGAGCCGGGGAGTGAAACTCACTCTTCAGCCTGGATCTCTCACCATCTCATCCTCCAATCCGGACATGGGAGAAGCCAGGGAAGAAATGGATGTGGAGTACACTGGAGACGCGATTGATATCGGTTTCAACGCGAAGTACCTGCTCGATTGCCTTGGAGTGATGAAGACCGATCAGATGGAACTCCATTTCAAGGATCGCTTAAGCCCAGGAATCATGCGTGGCGTAGGATTGCAGAACCATACCTACGTCATCATGCCGATGCGCATTTAGCTTCGGAGACCGAGTTTCACGAAAGTTAGAATGAAGGTAGAAAGGCTCACCCTCCGAAATTTTCGGAATATCAAAGAGTGCGTTTTTCTCCCTGATTCCAAAATCAATTTCCTGATAGGTGCCAACGGCCAAGGTAAAACGAGCTTCCTCGAGGCGCTCTCTTACCTCGCCACCCTTCGTTCCTTCAGAGGCGCCAAGAACGAGGAGGTCGTTCGATGGGGAGAAACGTTGGGAGAGGTCTCTTGCCTGATTTCTCCCGATGAGCCCCCTGATGACCCAGCTCTTGGGTGGCAAGCAGAGCTCAAAGTCATTTTTCAGAAGACCGGCGCCTCCTCTGATTCAAAAACCTCTAAGGTCGCTTTCATCAACGGAAAGCCGTTTAAGAGTTCCACTCAATACCTGAGTCATCGATTTGGGAACTTCGAAATGGGTTTTCATACGGTGGTTTTCAACCCAGCCGATCACGATCTCGTACGGGGCGATCCAGCGACCAGGAGATCCTATCTCGATCGGGTCCTTTCGGCAGAGGAGATTGATTACCTGAAAATCCTTCAGAAGTACCAGCGTGCGTTGGACCAGAGGAACGCTCTCCTCAAGAGCGGGGGGGGGGGGGGGGGGGGGGGGGGGGGGGGGGGGGGGGGGGGGGGGGGG
>CAYNDM010000454.1:0-1623 GCA_964395265.1 uncultured Bacteriovoracaceae bacterium | reverse complement strand
TCGGAGGCCAGACGTAGGCCCGCTTCCCAGGCTATCGCGATCATCGAAGACCCTTCGTTTGTATCCAAGCTGGACCTCGCGACTCTGCGGAAGCTTTTCCCGGAGGGAGAGTATGTCGCCTCCGACAAATCCAAAGCGAATGATTGCGAGGATGTTGTCCTTGAATGGAAGGGCAAAGCCGGTAGTCACACCTTGGTCGTTTACCCAAGCATCCAGTTTCCCCAGGTCAATGAAGGGCCGTTCGAGGAGATTCCTGGCGAACCCGAAGAGACTTGTCGCTTTCGTAGCGAAACCAAACTGGACGGGACACGCCTGATCAAGCGTATCCAGATCTCCGACTGCCCTAAAGGCGAGGAAGATCGCACGATCACCGAGATCCTGGAGCTGGACGACGGAAAGCTTCGTTACTCAGCCCAAACCTCGACTGAAAACGACAAGAAGTCGTTCAGCTGCGTGTACCGCCGCGGCGGAGGTGGGCAATGAGCCGAGCCAGGATGGCGCTCTTGCTTCTCGTCGCCGTTTCTGTCGCGGCTGAAGCGAGAGGCGCTGAGGCATTGGATGCGAGCTCGGCCGCCGAGATCGAGTTCTTTCTCGAAACCCTCGCGGAGATGAGAAAGCCTGAGACTGCCGCGCGTTCCTGCTCGGTATTTCAGTCGCTACCAGGCTTAAGTAAAGGATTTTTCAGGAGAGGCGCTGATTGCACTCGGTTTATTGATAAGAACGGGGAGTACGGAGAATGGGGGCGAGTGATCGTGAGTGTCCTGGATCAAAAAGACAGCCGATCCGTCTGGTTCGGCGATCTTCCAGGAATGGATACGTTCCCGAATTTCTGCCCACGATGGATGAATTTGACTCGAAGCGAGAAGACCCATTTCTGGGTCTGGACCTTTGCCGCGATCGCTTGGCAGGAATCAACTTGCAGGTCTGAAGCTCGCGCGCGTGGAATTAAACGCGCGAATGGAACATATAAATACGCGGTCGGGTTACTTCAGATGGAAGAAACTCTCTCGGATCGGAAGTGGAGAGAAGGAGCTTGCACGGTTCAGTCGGTGAAAAAGCCCAAGGAGAATCTTGAGTGCGGAATGCACATCATGGAGGAATGGCTCAAGGGGCGCGAAGGGCTTTACGGTGTGGCATCGAATGGCAGGATCTCTGGTGGAAAGAATTACTGGCAGGAGCTTCGCAAGGCAAGCGGGGGAACGATCGGGGAGCTCATCAAACAGAACCCGCTTTGCATCTGATCCGGATATCGCAATCGGGATCGGAATGCCGCGAGGCGAAGGCAAAATTTTCGAGGCGCGGATGGACCGCTTAGGCGGGCGATCGAACGGGATTCGAGTCGCCCATCCATCGCGTTTCGCTCAATAGCCTGGATCGATCGCTCTAGATCGCTTCGACGACCATCACGGAGCCGATCCCTCCCGCCGCGCAGATCGAGATCAAGCCCAGGTTCTTCTTGCGCGCCCGAAGTTCATAGAGCGTCTGAAGGATTAGGCGGCCTCCCGTGGCGCCGAAGGGGTGTCCGAGCGGAATGCTGCCTCCGTTCACATTGAAGCGCGACATATCCACGCGGCCGATCGGCTTATCGAGGCCAAGCTTCTCTTTGGCGAACTCCGGTGATTC
>CAYNDM010000453.1:0-1637 GCA_964395265.1 uncultured Bacteriovoracaceae bacterium | reverse complement strand
CTTGTACACACCTATGTATGATAGGTTATATAAGTTTTGGATATAAATTGGGTTTTTTGCCAGGAGGGCTTGGCACCACGCTTGCTTTGACTGTTCATGTGATGAGTATTGTCACCGAGTGAGGTTTAGTATGAAGATGATGGAGATGAGTAAAGTAATTTTGGCCGTTTTCGCAGTGTCCATGAGCATCTCGGCCACCCATAAAGCGTTTGCCGTGGAATCGACCAACAATAGATGCGAAACCCTTTCCGATGGGAGCGACGCCAGCCGCAAGACCGAGTCGTTTTCTAACGACGAAAAGAAGAGTGATCCTTCGCTGCCGGAGGTTAATTCGATCGGCTCCACCTAACCGCTTGGCCAAGCTTCTGATCGGCTAGCGAGGCGAACCAAGCCTTATCCCCTTTTCAAAGCCCTCGGGCACGCAATGGCGTGGCCCGGGGGCTTTTTATTTGCGCATGGCCCGTCATCGGCTCTTCGTTCTTACCCCTGATTTGTCTCCACCCAGTCGCGCCAGACCGTCCCCCGGTGTGAAAATCGTTGGTGAGCTGAATCCTTCTTAGACAGCCGCGATCGATGCATCCAGAGGCAAATTCGCCAAGAATCCCATGACTTCACCCGTAGGGTGTGCAGCCTTTAGTCAGATGCCTGAGGGATGTGTCAGCCGAAATGGTGACCCACCTCTTCGTACGATCCGGAAAGCCTCGAAAACTGCCGCGATTTCAGTGTCTTTCGTGAGTCTGTGGATCTGGTGACGCAGTGGCACCTCGGTTGCACTACCTCCTCTCAAGAGAGTTACGCAGTTCAAGCTACCTCAGCTGAGCTGGAGTTAAGAGATAGAGGAGTGTTTATGAAAAAGGGTCTTTGGATCATGATCATCGTGAGCTTGTCAGCGACCTCGTCGTTCGCAGCGCAGATGAGTAACAGGGCGATGAGAGACAAATCCGGTGTCATTGCAAGGTGCAACCTCTCGGATTCAGGGCAGGCTTCCGATCCCGCACTGAAGAAGGTGAATTCCCTGAGGCCTCAGGTTGTGCCGTCGCGATCAATCAACGCAGACGGCTCGAACCTGCGCCAGACCGCCGCGCCGAAAACCATCAAGTAACCCCGACCAGTCTCAATCCTGAGCGGTGGACTTGTTGAGCTCCCGAATAAGGGCTCTGAGCTTCTGCCTTTCGGTCGACGTGAATTCGGGCTCCTTGTCGGAGCCCGATCTTTTTCGGGCCGGGTTCCTTTGATCCGATTCCTTCTGGCTATTGCCGATGCGGACGTCGTCGATCAAGGATTCCGCCCAATCTTTTGCCGATTCCACAGGACCAGATTTCTGCACGCTCGAGAGATGGCTTCGGACCCGGTCCGAGACGGACTTTCCGTCCCACTGGATCAGATTACCCAGGACCAGAACGGCCAATGAAAACAAGAGCAGTTTGCCGACGAAAAAAAACGGGCTAAGCATGCGCGATTTCCTCCGGTGAGGCTTGGATGAAGCAAGTTCGGATCGTGGTGTTGAAGCCGCCGTGGCGGTGGGCGTATTCGCATCGGATGGCCTTGGATTTGGCGATCAGGGCGCGCGCTGCGGACATCTCGATCTCCCTGGGAGGAGAGAGCGAGACGAGGAGGCCGTCCCTGCGGTTGAGCTC
>CAYNDM010000452.1:0-1652 GCA_964395265.1 uncultured Bacteriovoracaceae bacterium | reverse complement strand
CCCGGGTACCCGCAGGACAAGGCCGCAGCTCCTCGGATGCGGCTTTTCGACATCCAAAAATCTTTTTGGCTTCTGGATTCATGGCTTTCCAGCGTTGATGAGCGGCCGCTTCAGAATTGCTCGAAAACGAGATGCCTTTGCGAGCCAGCTCGATCGGCCTCGAAAGGAGCGTTCGCCTCGGCATGCTCCCGAAACGATCCAGCGCGAGCATCAATCCGGCAGTCACCCCTGGAACTCCGGGCGCCAGCGCTCCGTCTTGCGAAAGATCGGTCCGGGCCTTTCCATCGCGGATGTACATGTCCCGCGTCGCCTTGGATGGAGCTTCCTCGCGATAATCGATGGCATGACAGGAGGGGCGTTCCGGCGAATCGCTCTTTCTCTTTGGACTCTTGGGTGCTGGACAGTAAACCAGCAACCCTCCCCCCCCTAAGGCAGCGTAATGCGGACGAGTCACCGAAAGCGCGAAAGCGGTCGCCACTGCAGCGTCGATCGCGTTGCCACCTCTTCTGAGGATCTCCGCTCCCCACTCCGAGGCGACGATATCGTCCGATACCACCATCCCGCGCACGCCTGCGACGGGTCGATAGCGGCTCTTCGACTGACTTTCGAGGCTTCCATCCCAAGTGCTGCCAAGGCTCAGGCCCGAAGCCGTGGAATTCGCGGCAGAATCAGGTGAGGCGATTCCCCCGGATTTCGAAGAGCTCGAGCAGCCGATCGCGCTCAAAAGAATCGCGAATCCCGCTCCCGACGAAAGTAGGATCTTCATCCGCGCGAGAATCTCATTTCAACAACATCGTTTGGAATACGAAGCCGCGCAGCGGTGGCCTTCTTGACTTCCTCGACGCTCACGCCTGGAGCCAGCTCCCGAAGGACCAGCCCTTCTGGCGTGACGTCGATCACAGCCAGCTCCGTCACGATCTTCTTGACGACTCCAACCCCCGTCAGCGGAAGCGTGCATTTGGGCAGGATCTTGCTCGACCCATCCTTGGCGACGTGCTGCATCGCCACGATGACGTTCGGGGAACCAGCCACGAGATCCATGGCTCCTCCCATCCCCTTCACCATCTTGCCCGGGATCATCCAATTGGCGAGATCTCCGGTTTCGCTGACCTCCATCGCGCCAAGCACCGTCAGGTCGACGTGCCCGCCCCGAATCATGGCGAAACTCTCGGCGCTGGACATGAACGCAGCTCCTGGGATCGCCGTGACCGTCTCTTTGCCGGCGTTGATCAGGTCCGGGTCGACCTCGGACTCCGTGGGATAAGGACCCATCCCCAGCAAGCCGTTCTCGCTCTGGAGGACCACCGATATCCCCTGAGGGATGTAGTTCGCCACCAGCGTCGGGATCCCGATGCCAAGATTCACGTAGTAGCCGTCCTTCAGCTCAAGCGCGATCCGCTGAGCGATCTGTTCGCGATTCAGAGCCATATCAGGTCCTCTCTCATGCGTTGCGGATCATGCGCCGCTCGATCCGCTTTTGGTAATTCTTTCCCTGGAAGATCCGATGCACGTAAATACCGGGAGTGTGCACCTGGTCCGGATCGATCGAACCGACCGGAACCAGCTCCTCGACTTCGGCGATGGTGATCTTGCCCGCGGCGGCCACCATCGGGTTGAAATTGCGCGCGGTCTTGCGGAAGACGAGATTACCC
>CAYNDM010000451.1:0-1659 GCA_964395265.1 uncultured Bacteriovoracaceae bacterium | reverse complement strand
CCTTGGAGGTCTGCTACCAGGGGGACTGCCGGGGGGTCTATTGCCAGGGGGATTAGATGGGTTGGATGGGTTGGACGGATTGGATGGTGTAAATGCCATTCGGTTTTTGGTTCTTCTGAACCTCCTTTGTATTGCAAGGATTACAAGAGCGTACCGACCCTGTCAAGAAGCCCTGCAAATCACTCAGCTAATATCTGAGGACGCAGGGCTTCGGGGATCTAGAACCAAAATACGAATTCGACCGGGGCGAGCAAGACTCAGGCGCCCGTCTTCTTGGTCGCCTTCTTGCGGGCCGAGCTAGCACGCTTGGTCGACTTCTTCTTGCCCTTGCCAGCCGACGCCTTGCTCACTTTTTTCAGGAGCTTCTCCAGCTCTTTCCTTTGGGAACCGATGTAATTGCGAATCTTGTCGATCTCGGCAGGGATCTGCTTCTGAAACCGGTCGAGCTCCTTTCGCTCTTTCTCGACGAAGCTCTTCACCTTGGCAACATCACCTGCTAAGAGCTTCTTCACTTCGCGGCTCTGGCGTTCAGCATACTTGCGAGCCTCTTCGATCCAGGTCCGATCCTGAAGCACATTCTGCATCTGCTTCTGCACGGTTTTCAATTGTCTGATGATTTTTTTGAGTTCAGGGTTCATTTAGGGGTTTCCTCGAAAAAAAAGGTTTCACTTCGACTCATGGTGTTACCACGACCACGACTACAACGCAAAGACCTTCAATCGAATTGATCCCAGGTCTTGGCGATCGGAATCCTTCGTCCGATTCCAAACGCCTTCGGGCTCACTTTGAGAACAGGCGCGGCCTGCCTGCGCTTGTACTCGTTCCGCTCAACGCAACGAAGCGTATCGCGAACCCACCGGGGACCACGAGAAGGCTCGCGATCCCGGTACTTGGTTTCGAGATCTTCGATTGGCGCGAACTGCTCAAGGTATTCCCTCAACAGCTCATCCAGGATTTCATACGGAGGCAGTGTATCCTGGTCCGTTTGATTCGGCCTGAGCTCCGCCGAGGGAGCTTTGGTCAGGACCCGTTCAGGAATGGGATTGCCCCAGGTTTGATTGAGATATCGCGCCAACTCATAGACACGTGTCTTGAAGAGATCTCCAATCGGGGCGATCGCCCCGGCCATGTCGCCATACATCGTGCAGTAACCCATCGCCAGCTCGGACTTGTTGCCCGTCGTCAGAGTCAGGGCCGAGTAGTGATTGGCCAGCGTCATCAATATCAAGCCTCGCAAACGAGCCTGCAGATTTTCATCGGCTACGGGATTTAGCTTTCCAAGGCGATCGGAGATCTCGCGAGCCGCCGTGGAATACAGAAACTTGATCGGGCGCACTTCGAACGGGATGGCTAGGTTTCGAGCCAGCTTCTCCGCGTCCTCCAAGCTTTCGCCAGAGGAGTATTGACTGGGCATCGCCACCCCCAAGACGTGATTCGCCCCCAACGCGCGAACCGCCAAAGTCGCGACGATGGCGGAATCGACGCCGCCGCTCAATCCGATGATGGCGTTCTTGAAGCCGGTCCTGCCGAAATACTCGCGGATGCCGATGACCAAGGCTCGCGAAAGGATCTCGATCTCAGACGGCGAATGGTCCTCTCTTTCAATCAACTCCGGAGAAACCCATCTCAACTCCGAATCCCGAAACTCGACCAGGCCAA
>CAYNDM010000450.1:0-1675 GCA_964395265.1 uncultured Bacteriovoracaceae bacterium | reverse complement strand
ACGATATCCATAGCTCGGGCCACGCCTCATACTTGGCAGTTACGAAGAGCGCGGGCCTGACCTCAGCCAGAACCTCCCGCCATTCACCCTCGAACGGCGAATAGCCACGCCAAAGCGCGCCGACCTCCGCACCGAGCAGCTCTACGCGTTCTCGAGCCGAATCGCTGAAGACACTGATCAAGATCCTGACATCCGGATCCCGGGAGCGGGCTGCCTGGGCGACTGGCCAAAGAGCCTCAAGCTCGCCAACGCTAGCGGCATGAAACCAGATTCCTCCCTCATGTCCTGGCTTCGATCGAACAGAACTGAGCAATGCTTTCAGATCGCGATCCCGATCCTCCACGGACAACCGCGGTAACACCCATGAACCCAGAGCCCGCATTCCCCCGCTCATCGCCTTTGAATAAACACGCGAACGCAAGCTAGGAAAATCAGTCATTCGATTTCGCTCCCGGCGCAGGCGAGGATCCTCGCAATCTCGATCCCATCGCCTTTCCAACTTCTTCGGAACTCAGCATGCTCAGACACAAATAGCGTTGCTTGATCCGAAAACAATAGCGCCCGTCCTTTCCGCAAGGCCGGCACCAGAGTTGCGCACCAATCGCCTGACTCTCCTTCCTCCAAGGACCGAACCCCATCTCCGGCACCGTGGGCCCGAACACGACGCTTGCCGACACCCCTACCGCCTCAGCCAGATGAGCCAGCCCTGTATCATTTCCCAAATAGGCGCGACTCCGGGAAAGGACCCACGCCACTTCTCCCAGGTCCCAGCACCCGACCCCAGACTCATGCGGCAGATTCGCGTCCTGAAGCATCCGCACCAGCTGGGCGCTCTCGACATCTTTTGAAGTCCCGAGAATCACCGCTGGCACTCGGTTTTCTTCGAGCAAACGAAAGAACCGCTCCACAGGCCAGCGCTTCCCCGGCCACGCCGAGCCCGGCATCACGCAAACATACTCTCTGAGCTCCTCCAAGCGTTTCCGAACCGAAGCATTGGGTCCTGTCGCCTGCTGGAGTAAATGCGTCAAATCCGGCCTTTCCGCTCCGGTCCCTCGTGCGACCCGCGCGAATCGTTGCGCCATCGAACCCGGCAAACGCGCTCTTGGCCACTGCTTTTTGAACAGGAACAATCCGAAGAGCGAGAGCCTCCGTTTGGAAACCGTCCTCCAGGCCGCCGGACGGAACCACTTGAAGGAAAAGTCCATGAGCGAGCGCGATAAGAAAAACAGTCGAAGGATCCTGGTTCGTAGGCTTGCGTGAAGATCCAGTACCTCGTCGTAATTCTGGGCGTAGAGTTCATCCGCCAGCTTGAGCCAGCCGCTCGTTCCGGCGCTTCGATCGAACTCCCATGTCCTGTGAAGCCGTGGATGCCCCTGAAGAAGTCTCGCAAACTCCCGCGCCACGACCCAATCCACTTGCGCCGCCTTGAGATGATCCGTCTCAAGAGCAGCGGCGGCCAGGATCACATCCCCCAGGCTACTCAGCCGCAGCACCAATATTTTTCGATTCGATCGAGAGCCTGCCAAACGTTCCTCTTGTCTCCTATGACTAAGAGATCTCAACACAGCTCGCATCCAAGCTCAAGACAATGCCCCGCCCCGTCGATCAGAGAAAAAAAAGAGCCCGGTCCCCACTCTGGGGACCGGGCTTCACGCTTTTTGGTTTTGAAGAAAGT
>CAYNDM010000449.1:0-1684 GCA_964395265.1 uncultured Bacteriovoracaceae bacterium | reverse complement strand
CGGATCGAGCGCGGTTCCGTTGGGTCCATAGGCCACGCCGGTCTCTGGGTCGACGAAGTTCCCGAAGATATCCAAAGGCTTTCCGATCCGGACGGTGATGCCGCTCGTGGAGGAAAAGAGTTTCCAGAAAAAGTTGAAGACCTTTCCGGGCTGCCAGGACTCGTCATCCGTGATGATAAAGCGGTGCTTGCCTGCTTCGGCCAGGAAATCCTCGATCAAGGAGCTCGCCTCGAGAACGAAGTGGTAGCTCATCACCATCGGCACCACGTAAAGATTGGGGTTGGGCTTGCCCATCTGATGATTCAGCACCTGGGCTTCGAGAGCGGTACCAAGGAGCCCCAGCTTCAGCTTGCTTTCGATCGCGCCGCTCCGGGAGCGGCCACCGCCCGGGAAGAAGATCGAATGCACGCCTTCCTGCAGGATCCGCGTGCTGTAGTTCTTGAGCGTGGTCTTATAGATCAGATTCGACTTGCGGCGATCCACCGTGTACGCGCCCAGGTTGCTCATGAAAAAGCTGAGAAGCGGGTTCGAGAAGAGGTTCAAGCCCGCTCCGTAAGCGAAAGGCGGAAGCGACATCAGGTAAATCACGTACCCGATCAGCACGCTGTCGATATTGCTCTGATGGGTGGGAACCAGGAGAATCGTCCCCTTTTTCGAAAGACTCTGAAGCGCCGGGACCTCTCCTACGATGCTCAGTCTCGACTCGAGGGCCTCGGTCTGCTTCCAGGGAAGGAACCTCTGCACGCTCGCCGCGTTCAGGAGCCAACCGAAGAGGAAAGGGACGACATCCGTCGCGAAGCGATAAACCTTGGGATCGAAGTGCCCCCCGATCTCCTCGGCATAGTGAGCGATCATTCGATGCAAAAGCTCTTTGCGATCCACCAGCGCGGCGGGCTGCAAATAGCCCCGCTGGAGCTCTCCGATGAGCGTGCGGTCCCCTTTAAGACGCTTTCGGGTGAAAAGATTGGGACGAGCGCGCTTGAGCCGCAAGCGCTCCAGGTAGACCGCCTCGCCCAGGAGCAGTTCGGTGGAGCTGGTGGTGTTGACCAGATCCTGCAGCGTCCTGGAGATCACGTCCTCCAAGATCTTAGGACGCATCTCATCGAAACGATTCAGCGGACCCTCGACGACGGGGATCTTCTCGAAACGAATGGCCGGATGACTTCCTGTCGGACCTGTCAGGTCATGAGTTTCCATAAGGAATGATAATCAAAAGTTTACCTGATTTTATCCGGACTTCACACCATTCGTTCACCGCTCGATTGCTGAGACCACGGGAGGTAACGCTCAACGTCGCATCGCGTAGCGGGTACTCCAGGCCGCGCAGAGTCACGCCTTGAACGCGCGAACTCATCGCGAAAATCGAAAGCACCTGGCCTCGCGGGAGCTTCGAGCGCCATGCCCGAGGGACAGCCCGCTTCGAACCAGACCGTCTCGAAGCAGGCTGAGCGGCCAGGAAGTGATACTCCGCATCCGGCCCGCTGAGCTGCACCGAATGCCAGCCTCGCGGATCGCAGGCTGCCTCCATGAACTCGCTTAGCACCGCCATATGGTGATCGGGTCGGCCTCCCGTCAGGCCAAGGCCAAGCAGATGCCTTGGAGTCATCAGCGCTTTGCGTCCTCCTCTGGCGAGAGGAGCTGCGGAACCCGGACTGCGAGCCGCCTGAATCGCGAAGTAAAGATC
>CAYNDM010000448.1:0-1690 GCA_964395265.1 uncultured Bacteriovoracaceae bacterium | reverse complement strand
GAAAGAATTCCTGCCGGATCCAGGAGACACATATCTTCGCGATCCACAGCATGGTTGATCTTTTGGATCGCTTCTTTCTTGAGGACGCGTCACAATAGCGGCTATATGCCTGCTGCCTTGCCAGTCGAAGTCCAGTCGACCCGGGCCGCTAAGCCAGGGATCGTGAATCGGGTTCTCGCGAAGCTGATCGATATCGCGATCGTGATCGCCTTCGGCGCCATTCTTCCGTATCCCCTCGGGCCGCTTCTCGGGTTCGCGTACAGCCTGGTCGCAGACGGCGCTCATTTCGGGAAGTTTCGGGGCCAGAGCCTGGGCAAAAGAGCCATGCATCTTCAGGTTGTTCACCAGGCATCCCGTCAGCCGATCGGCTTCAAGGAGTCCTTGATCCGGAACGCTCCCGTCGGTGTCGCCACGTTTTTCGCGATCATCCCGGTTTGGGGCTGGCTCATCCTGCTTCTGGTCGGCGCGCCTCTGATGGTGATCGAGGTGTACTTGATGTGGAGCGTGGAGTCAGGCCACCGCCTCGGCGATGTGATGGCAGACACCGAAGTCATCGATACCGCCCCGAAAAAGCCCGCTGATCCGGTCTGGCCGGGCGAGTAAACGTGAGTTTCAGTTTTCTGATTACCCCTTTATCTACGCGCCCCGCTATGGGATGACATTTGGACTATGGTCGTGGATCTCAAGTCTCGACTCGGTGACACGGGTCACACTCTTTTTCTGGTGGATATCAGCTCTTTCATTTTCCGCGCGTTTTTCGCGATTCGCTCGCTTTCGAACAAGGCCGGCGAGCCGACGAACGCAGTCTACGGCGTCGCCACGATGCTTGCCCGGCTGGTCGAAGAGGGGAAGCCCAAATACCTCGGGGTCGTCTTTGACTCCAAGGAGCCTTCGTTCCGCAAAGAAGTGTACGCCGAGTACAAGGCCAATCGGAGCGCTCCTCCGGACGAGCTGGTGCCTCAGTTCGACCGCATCGAGCAACTGATCCGCTGCATGCGCATGCCTTCGTTCCGTCAAAGCGGCGTCGAGGCCGATGATCTCATCGCGACGCTGGCTCGTCGGGGGGTCGCTTCTTCGCCGGAGAACCGGGTGGTGATCGTGAGCGGCGACAAGGACCTCATGCAGCTGGTGAACGGGCGGATCTGCGTTTGGGACACGATGAAGAACGAGGTTTTCGATGGCTCGGCGGTCGAGGCCAAGTTCGGGGTGAAGCCCAGCCAGATCCGGGATTTTCTCGCCTTGACGGGAGACAGCTCGGACAACATCCCGGGAGTCCCCAGCATCGGGCCCAAAACCGCGGTGGCGCTTCTCCAAGAGTACGGGGATCTCGAGTCGATTTTGGACGCCGCCCAAAAAGGGCGAATCCCGGGCAAGCGGGGCGAGGTGCTTCAGAGTCATCAGGGTGATGCGAGGCTTTCGGCCAGGCTCGCTACGCTCAAGGAAGACCTGGAGGTCGCTCCGCGTGCCGAGGAGCTCGAATACCGGTTTCGGGTCGAGGACGACTGCGCGGCGCTTCTGCGAGAGCTGGACTTCCACACCCTCCTCGCAAGATGGTCCAAGATGACAGGCGCGGATTCATCAGGCCAGGCTTCTCAAGAATCGGCCGCTGCTTTGACCTCAGAAGCCGCTTCAAGCTCATCCTCGGCGTTAGCATCGGGCTCAGGATCGGCCTCGAGTCAGGTCCCTCAAG
>CAYNDM010000447.1:0-1706 GCA_964395265.1 uncultured Bacteriovoracaceae bacterium | reverse complement strand
GTCGCTCGCGACTGAGCGGAAGAATCTCGAAATGCTTCCCATAAAGTCGCTGAAGCTCCTCGGGGCTGACCGAAAAGGGAGGCCCGTCTTCGTCACTCGGCTTTCGCTCCAGGACGATCTGCAAAAACCGGAAGCCAGGCGCGGCCGCATCCGGCGAGATCAGAGCCGTGAGATGAGCCGAATAGGATTTCCGCAGATCAGGAAACAGCGCGATCAGGGCCGCTCGATCGTAGACGGCTCCCACGCTTCCGAGCAGGCTCCGTCGCATCTTGAAAAAGTCACCGCGATACAAGGTCACTCCCCCGCCACGAAACACCTCGTAGTCGCCCTCGTTCTTCGTCTCGAAGGAGAGTTGGTTTTCTTCGAAGAACGTCCGGCAAGCCAAAGCACTGAGCTCGATTCCGACCACCTGGTGCCCTTGGGACGCGAGCCAAATCAGATCCAGACTCTTGCCGCAAAGGGGAACGAGCACCCGAGTAGGAGCCAAGTCCTTGAAGTTTTCGATCAATCGAGGCTCGACTTCCGATTGATGCCAGCCTGTTTCACCCCGCTCCCAGCGCCCTTTCCAGTAGCTTTCGTCCATATTCTCTCCGCTTCACAATTCCATATCTTTAATCTGAGGTTTTTGCTAAGGTCGGCTTTCAATCTTTGTCGTTTCAGAGTCTGGGGCATAGTGCCCGTGTCCTCTTTAGCGGCTCCCGGCCTAAGGAGGCTCAAATGGGTAAGAAACTGTACGTGGGAAATCTCCCCTATTCTGCAACCGATCAGATTCTGGTCGACACCTTCTCGCAATGCGGTACCGTTGAATCCGCGAAAATCATCATGGACCGTGACACGGGCCGCAGCAAGGGCTTCGGCTTTGTCGAGATGTCGACCGACGCAGAAGCTCAAGAAGCGATCAACCAATTCAACGGCGCTGACTACGATGGCCGCGCCATGACCGTGAACGAAGCTCGCCCGATGGCGCCTCGCGACAATAACCGCGGCGGCGGATTCGGCGGCGGCGGTGGCGCCCGCAATAACCGCGGTGGCTTTGGCCGCGGCCGCTTCTGATTTAAGGCTGAAGCAGTCATCCTTTAAATGATTCGGGCCGTGCTCTGGTGACGTCTCACTGGGCACGGCTCGAGTTGTTTTATCGCTACTTGAATCGTTTCACCGCCACTTGAAGATGAGCGACCCCAGGCTCAGCAGAACCAGCGATGCAATCGCCAGCACGAGCATTTGAGGCGCGAGACTCGCTAGTCCTTGGCCTTCGATCATGATCGCCCGCAATCCCGCCACCACGTGCGTGAGCGGCAGGAGCTTGGCGAAGCCCTGCACCCATTCGCTGGCGCCTTCGAGCGAAAACCATATCCCCGAAAGGAAGATCATCGGCCAGGTCATGACGTTCAAGACTCCATCGGCCACCTCTTCGCTCGAGATCCGCGCGGCTATCACCATACCAAGCGCGATCAAGGAGGCGGATCCTACGGCCAGAAAAACCAGGAAATCGAATATGGAGCCCTCCATCGGAAACCCGATGAGGAGCACGGCACCCCCCAGGGTGATCAGCGAAGTGGCGAGCAGGACCAGCATCCGCGAAACCACTTGAGCCGTCAGAAACTCGAATGCAGAGAGCGGAGTCGCGCGAAGGCGCTTGAGCACCCCGTTCTTGCGGTAACGCACGATCACATAACCCACTCCGAAAAGCGAACCGAACATCAGGT
>CAYNDM010000446.1:0-1720 GCA_964395265.1 uncultured Bacteriovoracaceae bacterium | reverse complement strand
GTCTCTGGGAAGACGTAACGCCACGAGGTCCGAAGTTTCGACTTCCGATAGCAGGCGGAAGAACGTCTCAATTCCAAAGCCTCTCGTTTTCGGATCGTGACCTGTACGCTGCCCCGGCGTCCCAGCAACGTCATGCAGGTGGTCGCACCTGTCCCGCGGATCATTCTCTCAAGAGTCCTTTGGAGGTCGAGGCCGTCATGAACTTTGAATGGACCAGCGAGCAACAGTCGTTCCGTGCCAAGGTTCGTGAGTTCATCAAGGAGAATTGGTCAGGGGCGTTCGATGAAGAGGCTGAGGCGCAGGGAGGTCGCAGTGCGGCGTACCGGAAGCGGCTCGCGGAACATGGCTGGCTGACAATGGCGTGGCCACAAGAGTACGGGGGGCGGAACGCGTCGTACTTCGAGCAGATGATCTGCGCCGAGGAGTCCGCTCACGCGAATGCACCTACTGGCGGACAGGGCGCGGATCGGGTTGGCCCAACCCTCATCATCCACGGTACCGAGGAGCAGCGACGAGAGCACCTTCCCAGGATCGCGAGCGCCGACGTGGCTTGGTGCCAGGGCTATTCGGAACCCGGAGCGGGCTCAGATCTGGCTTCGTTGCAGACCCGCGCAGTGCGGGATGGGGATGACTTTGTGCTCAATGGGCAGAAGATCTGGACATCGGGTGCTCAAGGCGCTGACTGGATTCACGTTCTCACGCGCACCGATCCCGAGGCCCCGAAGCACCGCGGCATCTCCTATTTCATGGTTCCGATGACCACTCCCGGAATCTCCCTCCGGCCGATCGTCCAGATGCATGACGGTACGGGATTCACCGAGACGTTCTTCGAGGATGTACGGGTACCCGCGAAGAACATGATCGGCGACGAGAACCGCGGTTGGTATGTGTCAACCACGACGCTCGATTTCGAGCGGTCCGGCATCCATCGGATCGCTTCCGCGGTTCCACCGCTACGTCGGCTCCTCGACTTTGCAAAGAGTGATGATGCCGATCGACGTGGTTGGGGCATCGCCAACCGCGCCTCCCCCCGACTTGCCCTTGCCGATGCTGCGATCGAGGTCGAAGTGGGACAACTTCTAGGCTATCGGGTGACCTGGATGCAGTCCCAGGGGCTGGTCCCGAACCAGGAGTCTTCCATGTCAAAGATGTTCGGATCCGAGACGCAGCAGCGTCTAGCAAGGCGCGGGATCAGTACGCTCGGGTTGTACGGTCAGCTTCGGCCGAACGATTCCCGTGCCTTCCTTAATGGCGAGTTTTGCAACTACTACATGTCGAGCGTGTCGCTGACTGTGGCTGCGGGAACGAGCGAGATTCAACGGAACATCATCGCGACCCGCGGTCTGGGATTGCCACGGGGATGACGCAGATTCCCGCACGCGGGTTGCCATCTCCTAGGTCACATGCTGAGGCCCCTCTCGGCCGACACGCAAGTCTCACGGAGAGTATCGAACGCATCTATTGTCGAGAGGAGACAGCCCGCCAGATTCGTGAGTTCCGTATTCGATCCCGGTTGTCTCAGAGGGATCTCGCGTGGGCTGTCGGCATCACACAGGCGTCGCTCTCAAACTACGAGAATGGGAAGCGTGATCTCCCTCTCGCCGTTCTCCTGACGCTAGCCTCGGCTCTCGAGGTCTCTCCGTCTTGGCTCGTTCCTGCTCTTGGTGTTGAGCAGTCGATCGCCGGATCGTTGCATTGCTCCGTAGGACCGACCCTCGGC
>CAYNDM010000445.1:0-1751 GCA_964395265.1 uncultured Bacteriovoracaceae bacterium | reverse complement strand
CTTGATTCCCTGGCCGGAATACTGCTCCCAGCGGGCTCCGCGACTGAACCAATCCAAGAGAATATTCACGCCGCCTCCGAAAACCAAACCGCGCGAGTTGCCGCGGTTTGCGGCTTGGTCGTCGCTGCGGCCTTCGTGATAGATGACCAGCGCACCTGAAGCATGAGCATAGGGTCGAAGAATCCTCAACAAGTTGAACCGATAATTCAGCCCAACTGTGACCGGCAACGTCACGAAGCGGAAGTTCGTCCTGGCAGCCGTCCCGAAAGTCCCGCTGCCATCCGGTTTTGGGATATCGAATTGGAACCTCCCTGTCCCGTCATGTACCGTGAGCCCGACACTCCCTATGATCCCGAAGTTTCCGAACCATTCGCTATGCCAGGGCTGATACTCGTAGAAGAGAGTGAGATCCGGATACCACTTGCCGCTTTCGTAGATCGAGTCAAAAGCCGCTCCGCCTGAGACTTCGGCCGAGGCAGTCACTTCGCGAGCGACCGAAGCCCCCACCTTGAACCCGAAAGCATGGTGGATATTGTCCTCGTTGATATCCGCCTTGAGCTCTGAACGTCCTTCCTTGACGGCCTGGATAGCGCTCCCGCCATCGGAGGGCGAAAGCTTGCGTTTGAGCTGCTCCGAGTAGGAATATCCATCAGTTGTCGCCTCGTCTTCGGATTTCATCCGCTCTTTCACACGATCGATGAAGCTGCCTTCGCGTCGATCAGGCCCTTGCTCCTGGATCTGTTTTTTCAGCTCTTGGGAATAAGACCCGTCCGGCGCCACGCTCTCTGAATCCCACCCCTCCAGCTGCTTCTTGAGTTGGTTGACATAGGGCTGCTGCACATCGGATTCCTGCCCGAACACGAATAGCGGCGCGATGACGAAGCACCCGATCCCCAAAACCAGCGCACGGCCACGCATCACCACGCACGCCCTCCCGACTTCCTGGAGAAGGTCAAAACCAGCGCTCCTGTCGCGAAAAGACTCATCAAGATCAGCATTGCGGCCCAAAGCGGGTGGAGCGTCAGCCAGGCCACCACTTGGAGAGGAAGCAAAGCGCTCAGCACAGGCGCGCGAAACGCCGGATTTTCAATCAGCCAATTGGCTCCCCAAGGCGACCAGCTATAGTACCAATGGACGAAACTCCTGCCCAACTCGAACTTGAGCAGGACCTCGTCCCGGAACTTCCGCAAAAGAGTGACCGCAGCGGCGTCCTTACTCCCGAAAGCCGCCGTAGCGATGAAACAATTACTGTCCTTCAGAAAACTGGCGATCTCAGCAGTCCGAACGCCCGTGAACGTGCACCAGCCAAGAACATCTCCGGGGTCGAGGCTGCTCGCACTGATGGCTCCTGCCATATCCCGGCCCGCAATACCTACGGCGTACTGAGGCTCAAGGGTCGAGGCATCCGCGTTGACGAACCCACCCACGCGGTGCGCGCCTGAGTTGGCTCTCACCCTGTTGAATAGATGGTTTCCTGACGTGTAGTTGGATGTATTCAATACGCTCTTGGTGGTCCCCTGGGATCCGATCACCAAGAGATAATCCATCGGGACATTGGCGGAGCTTGACGTCGAAATCTGGCTCGTCTCTAAAATAATCTGTTTGTCTCCCGGAAAGTAAGCGGACTGGCAGGTCGAATCGGAAGAGTTCATCGTTGGCAGCGTCGAGCTTAGATTGAGGGTGAAGATCGCTTGCTCTGAACCCGTATCCGGTAATTCATCGCTACCGACCTTTCCGATTCTCACGATGAT
>CAYNDM010000444.1:689-1768 GCA_964395265.1 uncultured Bacteriovoracaceae bacterium | reverse complement strand
CCCCCTCTACAGCATGCGGGACAGACGTGCCCGAATACCGATCAGCCCAAGACCAGCGCCCACCAGAAGCGCTGGACTGGTTCCTGTGACGCCACCGGTGGCGATCGACAAAACCTCCCCCACAAAGTCCACCCGCGGATCAGCCAGGCCGAAGCCCTTCAGTGCGCCAACTGCGACCATTCCCGCTCCGGCCCACCAGGTGATCGAGGTGAGCTTGAAGTAGGTGGCGATCTTCCCTTGGACCACCGTCTTCGCGGCGATGTCAACTAGCTTATCCTTCAGAATGTTCTCAGCAGCTGGCGGCAACTGGACTGGAAGCGATGGAGTGGCTTCGATCGCTGCCTTCACGTGCTCCACTTTCGACTTCTTCGCCATTTCAGTCTGTCCTTCCTATCCTCCGAAGAGGGATTTGATGGCTCCCCACAATCTCTCCCAGAAGCCTGGAGCCTTGGGCTCAGGGAGAATTTCCTGATTTTCGAGGGTCGAGCTATCCGGCCCTGCCTCGATCCGCTCCTGAACCGGCTCCACCGGAGGCGCGGATGTGCTTTCCGGCCCCAGGGGCAGGCCTTCCGGTGTTTTTCCGGACCCTCCCTGTAGGGAGGTACTGGAGAGCGCCTTAATACGCTCCGCGATGGCCGGAAGCGTTTCCCCTTCCCCGGCGATACCATCGACCTTCAGACCCATGGCTTTTTGGGCTTGCATGACTTCCTGTTTGGTCACTGGGCCGAAGTCTCCATCGACCACAATCGGTCCAAAGCCGAGACGGTTGAGATCGATCTGGAGCTTGACCACTTCCGGCCCCTTGTCACCGACCGACAGAATGCCGTCCGCGAGAGCGCCAATCCACTTCGAAGGATCGCCAGCCGAACGCTTCTTGTAGGCTGCTGCGAGCTTCGTGTGGTAGCCGTTCTTCGCGTATCCCGATCCGTTGTAAAGGCGAGCGAAGGTGGTCCAGTCCTTCCGGCGAAGAGCAGACAGCATGACGCTGTTCGCGGAAATGAACCGGGCCATTGCCACCAGCTGATTGTACTCACTTTCCTTGAACGCTTCGAACATGGCACGAGCAGACGGGTAGCCAC
>CAYNDM010000444.1:0-679 GCA_964395265.1 uncultured Bacteriovoracaceae bacterium | reverse complement strand
AACTCGAAAGTTGAACCCCATCATCTGGGGGAGGCCGAAGCTGGCAAACTCGAATGCCTTGTCTCCGGCGATCTGCCATGCACGTCGTAATTGATCGTAACGTTGACGATAATTCTTCGGGTATGGGCGTTGGCCCCAGCTACGATAGGCCAGTCCCGCATTCACCAGCGCTTTCCGAACGTTGCCGGTGGTACGAGCATAGGCCACATGAGGCTCATAGAGGATGACCGGCGAGCCATCCGGATTGAAGCCAGTCGATCGCGCCTCGATGTCGAGCACGGCCTGCAACGCTGCAGGTTCCACTGCCAATTCGCGAGCGATGCTGATGATGTTGCTCGACGCGAGCTTTGTCGCCTTCCCATTATTGAAGATCGGTGTCATGACTGCGGGTTCCTTTTATTGGTTGTGAACTCTTAGCTCATACGGTACATTCCGACGATAGTAATTGAAGCTCCTCCGGTAGTTACAGCAGTTGACTGAACGGTAACTCCATTATCACTTACATTGCCACGGATGCGAGCAGTCATTCCTAAAATTCCTGTGCCGGCACCAGTGACCTGTTGATCAGAAGATATCGTTGTGGCGACAGGTAGCGTGAAAGATAAGTTTATCAGTGATCCATTGGTGGTTGCAGCCATAATAACATCAACCGCAAAAAGGACGATGTTGCCGATACGAA
>CAYNDM010000443.1:0-1781 GCA_964395265.1 uncultured Bacteriovoracaceae bacterium | reverse complement strand
CCACTGCACCGGCTTCGAACAGATCAAGCCCGAAAAAAACCCAGGTCGCTCGGAGCGAATCGACGCCCACTCCAGAAACAAAAATCCTGTGACGAAGAAAACAGCTCCGATTCCGGATCTCGAAAGGCCGAATCCCCACCGATAGGTCGAAAAATAACAACACAGCCCCAGCAGGATCAGGCTAACGCCCCCGACGGAAACCCAGAATGGGCGAATTTTGATGACTGATCTTTCTGCCTTGGAATAGAGGATCCCAATCCCAACCCCCGCCGAAAACTCGAACAACAGGGGATTGGCCATCACGCTCACGAGCGATTGAGGGAGCCAAGACTCCCCCTGGAAGACGGCTACGGAATGCGCACCGAACGAAAGCGACCCCAGGGCAAACCACTGCAGCATCCCCACCATCGCGGCAATGGCGCCAATGGCCAGTCCTCCGCGATGCTTTGGAGAGACCCAAAGGCAAACCGCGAAGATCGCATAAAATATGAGCTCATACACAAGGGTCCATTCCACACCCAACAAGCTGTAACCATAGGTCGGAGGCTCCTCGTTCCTCAAAGGAATGAACAGAAGGCTCTTGATCAGGACTCCTAGGTCAGGGCTGCCTCTGAGTGCGACAAAGTAAACCAACGTCGCCAACCAAGCCAAGGGAACGACCCTGAGAAATCGCTTCGTCACGAACGCACGTACCGATCGATGATCGGCCCTCATCGTGGTTCGCCAAATGATGAAACCGGAGATCAGGAAGAAAATATCGACGCCCATATATCCACGACCGAAAAGCCGGTCAGGCAATTCAGGAATTATCGTCGGTAGATACTGGCGATAATGGAAGCCCATCACCATACAAGCACTAATTCCACGAAGTGCCTGTATGGCAGCAACGTGGCGCTGAGATGATGATTGCAGGTGATCCATCGAAGTAAAATATGACTAAAATTTTTCTGAAATTCACTTCTAACAGAAAAGACGAGACTTCAGGCCTAAGCCCTTAGCCTCTGACAATCACCTTGCACCCGGCCATCGAGAAGCGCTTGGCGTCAAACGGCATCTCCCCGCCATCAGTGCCGTATTTCTTCGAGAAGTAAGCATGAACTTTCTTATTCACGGCGTTTCGATGAGCCTTAGACTTGAAAACGATGAATGAGAACACCACCGTCTCCCCGGGTTTTAGCTTAGCCATCTTCGGAAGCCGCGTCCCCCCGTAGGGCATCTTCGTGTCGTCGACGTAACGTGCCATGGCGAAAGCGTAACACCATCTTCAACCCGTTCGGAAGGACGGAAGACCGAAGGAACTTGAGGTTAAGAAATCTTATACAACAACCGTCCCTTCATCCCTGACAATTTAAACCAGGGAATCCGCGATGACGCGCCTCATACTGTTCATACCGCTTGTTCTCATTTCATGTGGCTCTGAAGATCCTTCCAGCGGAACATCAAGCGGGATTTCGAGCTCTGATAGCGGTCAGTAGCCCAAGTCCGTCGAGGAACTCGCGGCAGTTGCGGAACCCGTCCACACCCACGAACCAGAAGCTGCCGGCGCTCGAAACGTCCTTCAACGAGCCCGCTTCGGCCCATCGGCTGGACTTGAAATCAGGGATCCCCACGATATCGTGGACCTCATTGAGATCTCCCTTTCCTGGCTCTGGGCGCACGCCCGTGTCTTTACGATTGGTGCTGTTGGGATTGAAAGTGGCGCCTACATTGGCGAACGTGCCGCCAGGACGCTTGGCGGCAGAAAACACAGGACGAGACGCACTAAGTCAACAGCTGAAACC
>CAYNDM010000442.1:0-1811 GCA_964395265.1 uncultured Bacteriovoracaceae bacterium | reverse complement strand
TCAAACTTTCAGGATTTGCTGCGGGAGGCTGCTGCGGCGATTCCGCCGATTTGGGAGACGAGCTTTTGGGTTCAGAAATTTTCAAAACTACCGGCTCAGAGTGATTGCGCTGTGTGGGTGGAATGGAGTATTTGCAATCAGAAATTAAACGGCGCGAAATTCTCATGCCCCACGTGATGGGGAAGACCCAAATTAAACGGCGCGAAATTCTCATGCCCCACGTGATGGGGAAGACCCCGGGGAAGACCCAGTCTGTCTCAGGTTCGTTTAAAGAGTTGAATGGTGGAGGTGACAGGGATCGAACCTGCGACATCCAGCTTGCAAAGCTGGCGCTCTACCAACTGAGCTACACCCCCATCTAGGTAAAGATGAGCTGACTAATATTGTACTCTTCAGGATTTGGCAACCCTCGCGTTGAGATAAATTTTAGTCTGTGAGATGAGGTTTTGATGCTCCTCAGCCAAGACAACTACTCCAAGGGCTTCTTGATCGACGAAGAGCTGATGGGAGGGGTGTCCGAGAACCCGGACCCAGCGGGGGGCTATATTGCCTTTGTCCTGAGACATACGACGGGGGAGTATCTAGGGTATCGAAAGTTTGATCGCCTGGAGGACGCACTCGAGGCCATCAATCAGGTCCAGAGACCCTGGACCTACGAAAAGTCTGCCGGGTGCGGCGGCTGCGGTGACGGGTCTTGCGGCCGGGGCTCCAAGGGTTGCTCCGAATCGAAGAAAAGCCAATGCAAGAGCTCGGGCGGCGCCTGCGCCGGTTCGCCAGAAGTGCCATCGCAGTAAAGCTCCCTTCGCCTGAAACCCCGTCGCAGCAACCCTCCTTCGCTAATAGAGCGCCTACCTTAAATACCCTCACCTGAAGCACCCTTCGACGGAGGCGTTCGAACAAGCATACGAAAGCGTTACTTTTGGGACTTCTTCAGTCTCACCAGCTCCGCGCAGTCCAGGAACCGCTTGAGATGATGGTAGGTCTGGCTGCCCGAGAGATAGAGCAGAACGAGGAAAAGGCCTAGGCCGACGAATTGAGAGAGGTTCCCGGTACTGGTCTCAACCCAACCCAGCACGGCATGGCGAGTCCAGACGCTCGGCGGCTCGACGCCGGTGATCGAGTCGATTCCTTGCATGATCAGGAAGAAAACCGCCCCCGCCAGTCCCGTCAGATGCCGGGTCCGGTTCTGCATAGCCCTGAGATCCATTTCAAAGTTGGCGATGATCCAGCTCCAGTCCGAGACGGAGCCGCCCAGAGATCGGTCGAGCTCATCCACGACTCGCTCTCGCCACAAAGCGGAGTGAGCCGATTGCTGGAGCACGTTGGCGATTCCGCCTCTCCGGAAAGCGGCCGGCGCCTCCTTGAGAACCTCGGAACTCAAGAAATAGATCGAATAGGCCACCGGGAAAACCAGGACCAGCCAGTCCAGATAGGCCCGGGCCTGATGAGGCAAGAGACTCAGCTTGATGAGCAGAAGCAAGGTGATCGCCAGGAGGCTCGGAGCAAGAAAGCACCATAAAAAGACGCTGAACATCCGCCGATTCACGGCACGCCGCTCGTGCTGCGCTTCCTTGCCGATATAGTCCAGAAAGCCTCGGTAGCGCTCCTGATGGTTCCGCAGATCCATTGCCATATTGTATGACGTCCGCCGAACGAGAGGAAAGAGGAATCAGGGAACGACCGCCACTTCCCGAAGCCGAACGATCGAGCGGGCCTTTCCGCTGGTCTCGTCGATGTCGATGATCACGGCGCCGTAGCCGCCGGGCCCCTCAGCAGGCGCGTGTTTCACCGGGCGCTTGGACAGGAATTTC
>CAYNDM010000441.1:0-1829 GCA_964395265.1 uncultured Bacteriovoracaceae bacterium | reverse complement strand
GTGAGTGTTCAGCGCGCGATACTGGAACGGAGTGAAAAATCCGAGCAGTTGAACGATAAAAGTGAGGTCGTGCTTTTCGGTTAAGGCTGAAGCCTGCTCATTCGAGCTGATCCAGTCGCTCACGAACAGTCCCATCGGGAAAACGGCCTTCTGAAAGGTAATCCTGTTCCCTTCAGTTTTCATTGTGGTGCCAAACCCCATGGTGACCCCATCGATCTTCAAGGCGTAGGACTCATCGCCAGAAAGCATGCAGAGTTCGGCTAAAGCAGAATTCGTTATTCCAACCAAGCTTATAGCAAGGACCAGGACTGCGGTTTTCATCTCTAAAGTTTTCCTGAAAGGAGACTGGTTGATGCAATCTGTCATTATTAATGCGTTATGTCAATCTCTGCCTTTTAGGATTTGGGGCGAGAGAGGCTCGAAAAGTGAAATATCGCTTGAAGTTCAGAATTTGACCTTTCTATACTTGACTTCGTGGAGGGGGAAATGGACGTCTCCGAGCAAAACACGCCGAGTGGTACGCATCTATTGAACACTGTTGCGTCTTTGACTGGATTGCCTGAATCCATGATCCAGAAAGAACTCAAAGGAATCATTCACGACTCGGGGTGCACCCCGGAGGACTTGACCCTCGAGGGCCTTCGCCAGGCTCTTATCCAGTACCTCGAAACGATGCAGAGCGAGTTTGAGTCGCTCGATCCTCAAGTCTCTTCGAGGCTTGATGCGCCTGCTGCTGCTGAGTAGGACGCCAAGCCGCTTTCTTCAAAACGCTGTGCCATCGCAATATGCAAATTATTTTGGTCTGGCTCAGCGCAACATATTGCAGAGATATGTATACTAAAAATTACCGCAGGGCCGTTTTCCACTAAACGAGTCTCGCAGGTACAACAGCGGAAGGAGCGGGTGATGATCATTATTTCATCAAAGAAAAAGGTTCCGGCAGATCTGGTCCGTCCAGAGGCGGTCGGCTTCACGCCGGCGCACGCGGCTGCAGCCGAAGGTTATATTCCGAACCCCATCGTGATCGAGCAGACTGCGCGAGGCGAGCGCCAGTACGACATCTACTCCCGAATGCTTCTTGAGAGAATCATTTTTCTGGGAACCGAAGTGAACGACACGGTTGCCAATCTCCTGATGGCTCAGATGTTCTTCCTGGAATCCTCGGATCCCGACAAGGACATCCACATGTACATCAATTCCCCGGGCGGCTCCGTGACGGCCGGTCTTGGAATCTACGATGTCATGCAATACGTGAAGCCCGATGTTTCAACTTACTGCGTGGGCTTGGCCGCCAG
The DNA here is from genome assembly GCA_964395265.1 of uncultured Bacteriovoracaceae bacterium. Taxonomy (GTDB): domain Bacteria; phylum Bdellovibrionota; class UBA1018; order UBA1018; family UBA1018; genus CAYNDM01. Next base: position 534 of record CAYNDM010000441.1, on the reverse strand, counting down.
CATGGGCGCTCTTCTCCTGACCGCGGGAGCCAAGGGCAAGCGCCACTGCCTTCCCCACGCGCGAATCATGATCCATCAGCCGCTCGGCGGTGCCAGGGGCCAGGCCTCTGACATCGAGATCCAGGCGAAGGAAATCCTCTACCTGAAAGACAGGTTGAACGAGATCCTTGCCCGCCATTCGGGACAGAGCCTTGAGCGGATCAAGAAAGACACGGACCGCGATAATTACTTGTCCGCCAGGGAGGCCGTCGAATACGGGCTGATCGACCGAGTGGTCGAGAAGCACGCGCAGACAGCTTGAGACTTGAAACGGATTTCGAGCTCAGGTGAGTTTCCTGTGGATAATTAAATTCAGGTAGTAGAAGAGAAGGAAGAACTATGGACGGAAAAAAATACGGCGACGGTTTCGGTAATCTATGCTGCTCCTTCTGCGGTAAGAACCAAAGAGAAGTCAAAAAGCTGATTGCAGGACCGACGGTATACATCTGTGACGAATGCATCGAGCTTTGTAACGACATCATCGCTGAGGAAGGC
>CAYNDM010000440.1:414-1834 GCA_964395265.1 uncultured Bacteriovoracaceae bacterium | reverse complement strand
GTTCGAAGTCGTCGCTGCCAGCGACGGCGACGAGGCCTTGGCCATTCTGGGCGCGCGGACGGATTTCGATCTGCTTTTCACCGACATTCGAATGCCCGGCCACACCGCTGGTTGGACTCTTGCTCACGAGGCCAAACGGATGATTCCGGGCTTGCGGGTGATCTACGCGACCGGCTTCGGCGATGCGGGCGACGATCTCGCGGCCGACGAGCGCTATGTTCGAAAACCGTACAGTCTCAAGGATCTTCAGCAGACACTCGATTCGCTCGGGCTCTGAGGCCCTGGGTCTAGCGCGCGCTGCGTCCTCCCCTGTTTTGCCACCAGAGCGCCACGAGGAGAAGCAGGAAGGCGAGGAGCCGCAACGTATAGAGCCAGCTTCGCTCCTCGACCGTCACCGCGCCGAGGGTGAGCAGTGCCTGGGTCACACCGAGGAGCAGGAAACTTCCGGCAAACGCCAGAAACAGCCCTTCCCGCGTGCGCTGCCAGAACTTGAGGAAGAACACGGCGGCGGTCGCGAAACCCATGGCGATGGCACCACCGAGGAAATCTTCGATCATCTCAGGTGTCCTCGTCCCAGATGAAACCGAACAGCAGGACCGCCACCGCTGCGAGCGAGAGCCATAGCCGGATCGGGCGCAGATTGACGCCGGGGAATACGAGCATGTCGAGGACGACGAGGAAGTTGACCACCGCGAGCAGCGCAAAGCACGCGGCACTCCAGAACAGCATTCGCGATCTAACGCGGCCGAAACTACGCCCGAGAAGGTAGGCGCAAAGAGCGCTTGACCCGAAGCAAAGCCCATACACCAGCGTCGGGAACAAGGTGTTCATCCTCAATCCTTCCGCAGCCGGAACGCATCCGCAAACGCAGTGACGCCCGGATTGCATTGGGCGACGATCAGACGACGGACCTTGTCGGGGCTGCGGGCGTAAAAATCAATCGCGGCGGTCACCAGGGCCACTTGTTCGCTCGAGGCTTCGTGGAAGGCGACCCGGGCGTCTCCGTCCACCACGGCAAGTCCGGCGGCCGCGAGGTTGTCGACGCTCTGCGAAACGACCGCGTCGCTGGCCCGCATGGCTTCGATCAATTTTTCGGCAGAGAAATAGGAACCCGGGTGATCCGCGAGGAATCTCAGAAGATCGAGCGCCCAGACCGAGCGAAAGCTGTTCGCGATGAACGATTCGATTTGGTCCTGGCTCGGCATCCGATCGGGTGACGGTCTTTCCCACGTTCCATTCGATAGCCGCCCTCCTATCGTCTGCGCCCCGAGTGACAACCCGTGTCGAGGTCTTTGGGGAAAAGTTTCTCGCGCTGGGACGGGAACTTGATTTGCTTTCGGAGCTTGCAATCGCGGGGGGGGTTGGGCGCCCCGCACCAGGGGAGGAATTGCTTGAACTTACAGACTCCGGCGACGGAATT
>CAYNDM010000440.1:0-404 GCA_964395265.1 uncultured Bacteriovoracaceae bacterium | reverse complement strand
TGCAGCGTTGAGGGGGGTTGAGCGCCCCCAAACGGGAGGGATGCTTGAACGTTCAAACTCCGAGCAGCGAGTTCTCGAGCAGCCGCCGCGAACTGATCTCGGCGCTACGTAAACTTCGGCGAGGCGATTTCTCGGTGAGAATGCCCGAAGAAGGCACGGATGCGGACGTCGAACTTGCGACGCTGTTCAACGAGGTCGTCACGCTCAACCAGCAGATGACCGGAGAATTCGAGCGGATCTCCCGCATCGTGGGCAAGGAAGGCAAGATCGGCCACCGCGCGAAAATTCAGGGCGCGAGCGGCGGCTGGGATTCCAAGCTCCGCGCGCTCAATGACCTTATCGACGATATGGTCCAGCCGACCGTGGAGGTGGCGCGGGTGATCGGTGCGGTCGGCTGGACCTGG
>CAYNDM010000439.1:0-1850 GCA_964395265.1 uncultured Bacteriovoracaceae bacterium | reverse complement strand
CGATGCACCCCAAATCGCACAAAGATGAATCAGATACCTCTGAAGCCTATGGCCCGCCATCCTTCCCAGATGCGGCACGATCAGCCCGACGAATCCGATCATTCCCGCATGGGAAACACTGAGGGCAACCATGAATGAAACCGTGACGATCAGACCGACTCTCAAGCGGATGACATCCGCTCCGAGCCCCCGGGCCGCTTCCTCACCCAGCGCAAGTGAATCAAGCGAGCCGGAGCGAAACCAGAGAAGCAGAGTCAGAATCAGGATTCCTCCGAAGACTCCGATGGATTGACCGAGTGTGGTTCCACCCAGATGTCCCATCAACCATAGGAGCGCCCCGTGAACACCGCTGGGATCGGAAAAAGTCATCCAGAGAGAAATTAGTCCCGACCCCAGAAAGCCCAGCATCACTCCGGCAAGAAGAAGAGCGGTGGAAGAAACCCCACGAAATACCGCAAGCGCCAGAAGGATCAGCGTGAAGACAAGTGCTCCGAGGAATGCGAACACTGTACGCCCCCCATGCTCCCAGAAAGACCAGCCTGCAAAAAGCGAAGTTCCCACGACGGCACCCAGAGTTCCCCCGGAAGAAACGCCAAGGATATAAGGTTCGCAAAGCGGATTCATGAAAAGAACCTGAAGAACGCATCCGGAAACCGCCAGGCCCGCTCCTACCGCCAGCGCCAGCAGAACTCTTGGAACCCTGAGAGTCAGGACCCAGCGGGCTTCAAGATCCCCCACTGATCCATACCGGATGGCGACCCAGCTGATCAGCACGAGCGCAATCACGCTGAAAAGAAAGAGCAGCCACGGGCGCTCACTTCTCATGAATCACCTCGGAGAGTTTTCTTAGCCCCTGCGCAAGGCGCGGCGTGGGACGCAGCAACTCGTCGGATTGAACGACTCTGGCCCGAAGTCCCAGCTCCTTCCATCGACGAGTCAGAGCAGGCGCACGTGATCCCATCTCACCCGTATCGAGCAGAATCAGCAGATCCGGCTCACGCGATACGACATCTTCAATGGAGGGGCGGGGAAAAGCCTGATTCGAATCTCCATAGGCGTTCTTTCCACCAATCTTCACGAGCGCCTCATGCAGAAAGGAACGGGAGCCCACCACGACAAGCGGCTCGACTCCCACCTGGAGGACGACTTCAGGCGATTTCATTTCCTTCGTACTCCCATGCGCACTCAAATCGCGATCAAACTCTGAAAGGAGTTTCTGCCCGGCGTCGGGCATCCCCATGGCTTGCGCCATCATGCCGAAACTCTCCCGAATCTGATCCAACGTATGCGTGGAGACAACGAAAACAGGGATACCCAGCCGTCTCATGCTGCGAACCTGATCACTGGAGTTCCCATCCGTCGTGGCAAAAACCAGATCCGGCTTGAGCGAACCAAGTTTTTCAAGCTGGACCCTGGTGTCAGGCCCCGCCGGGGGGGGTTTTTTCAATTCGGCCGGAAAATCCGTTCTTTCGCTGACGCCGACAAGTCGCGGGCGCTTCGTGTTTCCGTCCTTGCTCTCGTCATGAGCAATGAGAGCCGCTGCCGTCTCGCCGAGCGAAGGGGCCAGAGTGACGATTCTCTCGGGGCTGGAAGCAATCCGAACCTCGAAACCGGTCATGTCTCGAACTCTACGAGCGGCATCTGTTTCCGCATTCGCGGTATTGGCGGCGTGGCCCCAGAAAACGGAACCGAGACAGGTGGCCATAAGCAGGGCCCGATTGAAGCGGCGAAGCCACTCAGCCAAAGGTGCGTTCACGATTCTCCAGAAGAGCATCAATATTGGATTCATGGCGAATCAGGATGATCAGTACAATCCGTGCCCCGGCCCAGAGATGTGCGCCGGCCTCGTT
>CAYNDM010000438.1:0-1852 GCA_964395265.1 uncultured Bacteriovoracaceae bacterium | reverse complement strand
ATATTGGATGTGATGAAGTGGATCCGAGGAAACTATGACGACAAAGCCCCTGCCCCTGCTGGTGACCGATGACTTGAACAGCGAAGACGACTCCGCAGCGCGGCGATCCGAGGCAGTTCGTCGATACGCGGTTCAAATGGCGAAGAAACTGGGGACCTCGATCGATCTGCTCCACGTCGACAGTCTCCTGGTTTATCCGGTGGACACCTCTCAATATCCGACCCTCTTCGAGAAACATTCGGCCGCGACTCGGCGGCTTCTCGACAAGACCGCCAAACAGTTGAAAGTCCCTTGTCGCGCTCTTTTCGTCGAGGGGCAACCCGTTCCCAAGATCCTGGAACTCCTTTCGTCCGGCGACACCGGCTACGAAATGGTGGTCCTCGGAACCCATGGACGCAAGGGCATCGGCCGCGTCATCTTGGGAAGCACCGCCGAGGAGATCATCCGCAATGCCCGCGTCCCTGCCATGACCATCGGCCCTGAGGCCCAAGCGAAAGCGAAAGACGTCAAGGCAGATGCCCCGCTGAAGATCCTGGTCTCGACGGTTCTAGGAGCCAACAGCATCCGCGCGGAGCAGTACGCGATGTGGCTGGCTCAGAGGACTCAAGCGGAAGTCACGATCCTCCATTCGCTGCGAGAAGCGTTTCATCCCGTGATCCAAACCGCTCTGGCCACCCCGACGGGAGCCAAGCGCTTGCGCGCAGTCGTCGAAGAAGCTCGCGCCGATGCTCTTTCGAAGCTGCAGGACCGGGTGGGGTACTTCGAAAGAAACGGCGTCCGCGCCCAAGCCAAGCTCGAGGAGAAATCCGATCGCGCGGCAGAGGGAATCCTCGGCGAGGCCAAAAGAGGAAAGTACACTCACCTCATCACCGGCACGCATGGCAGAAACCTCCTGACCGGGGCTTTTTTCGGTAGTACGGCGCGTAAGCTGATTCTGGGCTCGCCGATTCCGGTCATCACCGTGCGCTCGCTAGATTAATTCTCTGCGTCAAATTCACTTCGAACGGGAACTCATCAGATCCTTGCGCCCCTTGCTCTGCCGTTCTATGACGGCGTGATGAAGACTCTTCAACGACTGACGATAGTGTTCTGGGTTCTGGTCGCCGGAATCGGCTTGTCGCTCGTGGGCGGCATCGCCCAGGCCATTCACGAGCATCAAGACAAGAAGGCCCAGGAGGTCCCTACCGAGGCGATCCCCGTTCCCGCGCTTCCTCAACAATAAAGGCGACCTGGAGTACTTATGACGAATCGACTCGCCCCGCGCTGCGCCTCTTTCGCTCTCTTCGCTTTGCTACTGCTGGCGCCTGGGATCTCTTTTGGACAGGAAACCGCGTCCGTCGGGAACTGGAATGGCCTGTGGGAGGGCGGCGCCTCGTTCTCCGACAATGTATCCGTGCCTGAGTTTTGCGAGACGGTGGCGATCGCCATCGCTCAAAGCGAGCGAACCTTCGAGCACTATTACAGTGGCCGCTGCGGCACGCAGGCTTGGGAAGATCTGGTCGCGCTCGAGATCGTGGGAAACGACCTTTATCTCGAGGGGCGAAAAGTCGGAACTTTGACCGAGAACCAGGCCTCCTATTCGCTTGAAGAGCCCGAGAACGAATTCACCTTCTCGGTCTCGCTCGGCCTCTCACCCGAGGGCAGCCTGAGCATCCACGACAAGGTCACGCATCGCCTTTACCGCAGTCAGCTCGTAGGGATCCTGCCCCGACTCGACTTGGGGCTTGAGGAGTAGGTTCAAGCTCACGGGCAGTGGCTTGCCCAGCCTGAGGCTCTCGCCCGTTGAGGTGCTCGAGAGTCCCCCTCACCCGTCAACGTTTGAGCTGCCTAAGTGTTCCGCTCACCTACCCAC
>CAYNDM010000437.1:0-1883 GCA_964395265.1 uncultured Bacteriovoracaceae bacterium | reverse complement strand
CACGCTACCCTCACCGGCAGGTCATGTATCCCGTAAGCGAACGAGTCTTTCGAGCCGTGAACCGGAAGCGGCGGAATCGGGTTCACCAGGGGATGGACCTCCGTCTCGATGAGCTCGCCCTCGGTGACCGAATACTCGAAGATTCCCAACGGGTCGCGAACCATCACCGTCGCCGGGCCCAGCGTGAATCGCCCCATTCCCGCGTCGCAGAGCCTGGCATAACTTCCTCGAAAGGATTCGTTCGGGCGTAAGGGCTCCTCGAGCCAGAGATGCACTTCAGCTTCGCGGCTTGCAGAAAAATGATCATGGATCAACAGGTTTCTCGCCGTGAACCCACTGAGGTTCAGCACCTCGAACTCCACCTTCGCTTCGTCGAGCTCCCTCGACGTCGCCGGTGCTCTCCTCGAGATTCGAAGGCCTTCGGCGGTCCCTCTGGCCTGGACCTTCAGAAGCACCAGGAGAAGGATCAGCGAAATCCCCACGACATTGCCCGCGCGATGCCAAAGCCCGACGAGGAACGCGCTCGCGATCAGCAGCGCGAAGAGAGAAAGGCGATTCAGGATCCGGCGATGGGTGTAATAGAAGTAGGTCGGTCCATCGAGCGAGTCGCGCCCTTGGCCTGGCCGGCTGAAGTACTCCTTGATGGGTTTGGCCCGGACTTCCCTCACTCAAATCCCTCAGGATGGCGACACAGGCACAGGGGTCGCCTTGATCAGCTCATCGAGCACGTCATTGGGGCTTCTGCCTGCCAGCCTGGCCTCCGGGGTGAGGATCAGCCGATGAGCGAGAACGCTTCGAGCCAGTCCTTGCACGTGGCTTGGGCTGACGTAGCCGTAACCTTCGACCAAAGCCAAGGCTTTCGCCGCTCTCACCAAAGCCAGCGTCGCCCGAGGGCTCGCTCCCAAACGAAGTTCCTTGGATCTTCGCGTCGCCGCCACGAGACTCGCGGCGTATTGATAGACGGGATCGCTGACGCTGACCCTGGGAATCAGCGCACGGATCTGCCCAATGTGCTCTTCGGAAACCACGGGCGCCAGCCGACTGATCGGGTGCGCATCGTTCTGGCCCTTGAGGATTTCGATCTCCTCGGAAATCGAAGGATATCCCATCGAGAGCTTCATCATGAACCGATCCAGCTGCGCCTCTGGCAGCGGGAAAGTCCCGTGCTGTTCCACAGGGTTCTGGGTAGCCATGACGAAGAACAGGGGATTCAGTACCGCCGTCGTGCCCTCGGCGGTCACCTGTCCTTCGGCCATGCACTCCAGGAGCGCGGCCTGGGTCCTCGGAGTGGCGCGATTGATCTCGTCGGCCAGGAAAATGGTGGTGAAGATCGGTCCATGCATGAACTCGAACGCGCCTTTTTTCTGATTGAAGACCGACGAGCCCAGAATGTCGGATGGCAGCAGATCAGGAGTGAACTGCACGCGCTTGAAATCGACTTGAGCGGAGCGGCTCATCGCTCGCGCGAGGATGGTCTTTCCGGTTCCGGGAACATCCTCGATTAGCACGTGCCCTCCCGCGAACCAGCAGCAAAGCAGCTTCTTGATCTGCTCATCCTTGCCACGGATCACTTTGCCAATGTTCTGGAGCAGGGCCACGACCGCTGCCGGCGAATTGCTCATTATGATTCAATTTTAGATCGGCTGTCGGGGTTTCAAAAAGAAAAACCTCGGCTACCGAAGGGAAGCCGAGGTCTTGGCTGCACTGGGAAGTAATTGCCTAGAGCTCGTTTCGAAGCGGCGTCATAACGAAGACGGCACGGCAAATAGCGGCGCGGAATGAGGTCCGTGCCTCTGTCCTAGCCAGCGTCATGCGCCGTAGTTGACTCGGCACCCATAAGGCTTGGAGCTGGGCTCGGAGACCTTCTTCCCTGACATCGATTC
>CAYNDM010000436.1:0-1892 GCA_964395265.1 uncultured Bacteriovoracaceae bacterium | reverse complement strand
GCAGGGGCCAATAATAAAATTCAGCATGAAGCTGGTTTCGAAGAGGAGAAGGATTCTCCTCGCTTTCCTCTCACTTCAGTTTCAGCTTTCATGGCCGGCTCTCGCCGCGAAGATTCCTGGACAGACAGATTCTCTTTCGCCGCTGCTTGCGACTCAAAAGATCAAAGTCCGCGTGCTTCAGGACGCGTCTCGCATTCGGATCCGGGGATTTGATCTCAGTTTTCATCAGCCGCTCGGCTTGGCCGGAGGACCGGATAGTCTGCTCCATGAGAAGCGAAGGCAGGTGCATGCCGCTGATCGAACAAGCGTCTGGGACTTCACCTGCTCGAACGGCTCCATTGTGGCTTCGGAGGTGGGGGGCAAGCGAACTCTCCGTTTCGACAAAAGAGCGAGCATCGAGACTCCGGGCGGGTTCCTCAGCGCGGACGACAAGAGCTTCAGGGACGCGCTGCAGGTCTACGCGCGAGGTTCCAGCTGCGAGCTCATCAACGAGCTGTAACTCGAGAAGTATCTCGACGGGTTTGTGAACGCCGAGGTTTCCTCGAGCTGGCGCCCGCAGGCCGTCGACGCGCAGGTCATCGCCGCGCGGACTTACGCGCTATATCAGATCCGTCAGGCACGCTTCTCAGGCAAGCACTTCGATGTCGAGTCGACGGTCAAGGACCAGGTTTATCATGGAGCCGATCCAGAAGATTACCTCTCCGCCCGCAGCGTGAACCGGACTCGGGGAATCATTCTCAGCGCGAAGGCCGGAAAGAGAGAGTCGCCGATCAAGGCGTTCTACCACTCCACCTGCGGAGGAACGACCGAGCTGCCGCAGACGGTCTGGGGGCAGAAATACCCGGGATTCGCCAGGCGCGTGCGTTGTCACTATTGCGTCTCTTCCCCTCGCTATCGCTGGGAGCTCTCGCTGACGCAATCGGATTTGCGTCGCGCGTTTCAAGAGGGAAGCGCTCGGGAGGGGTCTCAGAAAGGTTGGCCCGCCGAATGGAAGCGAGTGATTCTCGAAGGTTCGCCGGTAGAGGCCCGTGTCGTGCGCGCCGACGCTACGGGTAGGGTCTCTGAGGTGAGCACGATCTGGAGCCATCCGACCTCGGATGGAAAGGCTCAGAGGATCGAGCTTAGAGTCGACGGCATCCGCTTCAGGAACTGGTTGGGGCCGGGGGAGCTGCGAAGCACGGCCTTTCAAATCGAAAGGCAAAAGCCCGGGAGAGAGCTGGCGAGCGGCGGTTCCGTCGCTTTCAGGGTGTCTGGGCGCGGGAACGGTCACGGCGTTGGGCTCTGTCAGTGGGGAGCCAAGGTCATGGCTGAAAAGGGGCACTCGTCGGACGCCATCCTGGGATTCTATTACCCAGACGCAATTCTCAAAAAGTTGTGGTAGGTCCTGGCGAAATGCCTGAAGCCAACGATCCGCGCCTCCTTAGTATCGAGGCCTATCAATTCACGCTCCCAGAAGAGCTGATCGCGCAGAGGCCGGTAGAGCCCAGGGATTCAGCCCGCCTTCTGGTGATTCATCGGGCTCGCGGCGATTGGGAGCATCGGCGCTTTCTCGATCTTCCCTCTTATCTGGATTCAGATGATCTGCTGGTGGCGAACAACACGCGCGTGCTGCGCGCGCGCTTGCTCGGTCATCGCCTTCTGGATCGCGGGGGAGCTTTCGAGAAAGGCGGCAATATCGAGTTCCTCTTGCTCGAAGAGGTGGGCGATCGCGTTTGGGAAGGAATGTTTCGATCATCGGCGAGACAGACGCCCGGTCTTCTTTTCGAGGTTGCGACCCCTGATGGCCGGGGGCTCAGGGGGAAGCTCCTGCGCGGAGCGTCCGAGTCTTTTACGGGCACTGTTCTTGCGGAGTTCGACCGGGACCCCGTGGAGAGCGGAGCGGGATTGATGCC
>CAYNDM010000435.1:0-1897 GCA_964395265.1 uncultured Bacteriovoracaceae bacterium | reverse complement strand
TTGCTGAGGAGCTCAAGATCCCGGCAAACACGCTTTCATTTCACCTCTCTCATATGAGCAAAGCAGGTCTGGTTACCTCGAAGAAAAATGGACGATCCGTTACCTATTTCGCCAACACAGATCTGATCGAGGAGCTCATTGGATATCTCCAACAAAATTGCTGCGCCCGAGAGGGGAAAGCCCGCATTACAGCTAAGGCTAAACGGTCTGCATGTCACGAAAGGAAATGCTAAGTTATGAAACGTTTTCATATTCATGTTGGCGTAAAGAACCTCGAGCAATCGATTCAATTTTATTCAATCCTCTTTGGGCAAAAACCATCCAAGCTGAAGGATGACTATGCGAAATGGATGCTGAAGGATCCAAAGCTCAACTTCGCCATTTCGACTCGAACCCAGACCGAGGGAGTCGACCACGTGGGCATTGAGGTCGAGACGCCTTCAGAACTGTCCGAAATATCTGAGCGTCTCAAAAATGCAGATCTCGGCATCTATGACGAGGGCGAAACGACATGTTGTTACGCAAAATCAAACAAAGCCTGGGTAGAAGATCCGTCGGGCCTAGCCTGGGAGCCCTATCAGACCATGGGCGAAGCAGAGGTGTTTGGTTCGAAACAGGCACCAGTCAGTGAAGACGCTCAATGTTGTGTTCCGGACGATGCCGAGGCGAGTTGCTGCTGATAGGGATATTCGATGAAAATCTTATTCATGTGTGTAGCGAATTCGGCCAGAAGTCAGCTTGCCGAGGGACTTGCCCGTTATCTGTTTCCTGATGCTGAGATCCAAAGCGCGGGATCGCACCCAGGGAAGCTCAATCTTTACGCTGTGGCAGTGATGCGGGAGATTGGATTGGATATTTCCCGGCACTACTCGAAATCGGTAGATGAACTTTCGCCTGGATTCGTTGCTGGATTGGACTACGTCATCACTCTTTGCGCCGAAGAAGTTTGCCCCATGATGGTATCCAAGGCGAAAAAGCTTCACTGGCCACATCCGGATCCAGCGACCAAGGAGCCCATCCCCGAATCAGAAGCTCTAGATCGATTTAGAAGAGCTCGAGACGCAATAGCGGAAAGACTTAAGGAGCTTAAGAAAGAGCTCAACCAATGAATCTCAAGAAAAAAATCTTCTCCGAATTCATCGGAACCGCAGGTCTCCTGGTGGTCGTGGTAGGGTCCGGCATTATGGGGGAGTCGCTGGCGCAAGGGAATGGAGCTCTTGCTCTTCTTGCCAATTCTCTTGCTACCGGAGCAGGACTCTATGCACTCATTCAATGTTTCGGACACATTTCGGGTGCCCATTTTAATCCAGCCGTAAGTTTCGTTGAGCTCCTTTGGAAAAAGCTTTCAGTAAAAAGTTGGGCTCTTTACTGTGGAGCTCAGATTTCAGGCGGAATCATTGGCGTATGGGTGACGCATGCTATGTTCGGTCAGGAGCTCATTCAGCTCTCGTCACGAAGCCGTAGCGATGTTCGATTCGTTCTTTCAGAAATGATTGCGACGTTTGGATTGCTTCTGGTGATCGCACTCTCGGGTAGGCGAAGCGTCGAGTCGACACCATCAGCAGTGGCACTCTACATCACAGCGGCGTACTGGTGCACGTCCTCAACTTCGTTTGCGAATCCTGCAGTGACGATCGCAAGAAGCCTTACGGATACGTTTTCTGGAATTTTATGGGCCGGGAGCCCAGGGTTTATTGGAGCTCAGTTTGTAGGTGCTGGCTTGGCTTACGCAGTATCTCGCTTCCTTTCAGTTGCAGAGCCCAGGAGCTAGCTGGAGCTCTGTCCGCCTGATAGAAAAAGTCACAAGATTGGGTCCCTGGTCCCGCTCGCGCTTTTCGGGTGGGGGACTCCTTCAATGATGTGAATGGCTAGAGACTGTACTGAGTCGAAGTAAAGG
>CAYNDM010000434.1:1374-1898 GCA_964395265.1 uncultured Bacteriovoracaceae bacterium | reverse complement strand
CAACCTCTTTGATGCAGGAAAAGTACACGAAAAGAATAGAGTAACGGCGGGCTTGGCGGATCCGTGGTCCTGGTATGTGGCTTGCTTATGGGCACTGCGGAAAAGGACGGGCAAGATGCGATCAAGTCACTCCATGCGTGGATTACAGCTCTGTTCGATTGCTATCGCGGCGACCCTGGTCAGCGTGTCGGCTCAAGCGGGCCTGGGACCAGAGGTTTTCGTTCCTCCTCCTTATGACAAGCCTTCGAGCGTGATTCTGGAATACACGCTCGAAGACGTGCTCGAGTCCGTGCACACCCTGATGAAAGAGCGGGATTGGCCCGTCTCTGAACTCAGCGTTCGCCCCTCCCGTGATCCTCTGGCCCAATTGGATCGGCTCTCGGGAGCGCGTCCCTACGTCGTTCGCTATCGGGACACCCGTACGGGAAAATTCGATCATTGCGCGGTATCCGTGAAGCCTCGTGAGGCTCGTTTCAGGATCCATTGTCGGCGTCCTCATCAGAATCAGGTGAATGGGCGCTCGG
>CAYNDM010000434.1:0-1364 GCA_964395265.1 uncultured Bacteriovoracaceae bacterium | reverse complement strand
GGTGATCTTCGCGTTCAGCGGTCCCGCATTCAGCTGGGCTGTAGCGGAGTAGAGGAGCTGACTCCCGACGCTTGCGCCAACAGTCTGCGCGATCGCTTCGCTTCTGCCGGTTGTGCGATCGCGCCCCAGAATATCAGCTGCAAGACGCGTTTCCATGAAGGAAATCTATCGCCGCATCGCAGTGTCAACTGCGATGCTCGAGTCGATAATTGCCTTAAGCCGTTCACCTACGTCGGAAAAACCGGAGACGGTGGAACCGTGGGGGTAGCTCGTCGTCACTGCGCTCCAGGTGAGCGGCTGATCGAGGGGCTGGATATTTGCGCTAGCGAATGATGCGGGTTGGTTTTGGCGAGACCATTCAGGTAGACTGTCTCGAAGGAGGCTACCGCTTTGGATCGAATCCGCGTCGCGACCCTGCAATACTTCATGAGGCCTGTCAGCACCATTCAGCAGTTTCGGGATCAGGTGATCAGCCTGGTCGAAACAGCGCATGATTACAAGTGCCAGCTCGTGGTGTTTCCAGAATACTTCACCTGCCAGCTTCTCACCTTGGGGAACGTGAAGCGCCCGATCAGCGAGCAGGTCAGGGACCTGGCGAGGCGGGTCGACGAATACAAGGACATCTTCTCGACCCTGGCCAGAGAGCACCAGATGTACATCGTGGGCGGAACGATTCCCGTCATGGAGAAGGATGACGGCCCAGTCTATAACCATTCCTATATCTTCAGCCCGAACGGGAACATCGGCAAACAGGGTAAGCTCCACATGACCCGGTTCGAGAAGGAGGAGTGGCTCGTCAGCGCAAGCTCGAGGTTGAGCTTGTTCGAGACTCCGTTCGGCAAGGTGGCTATCGCCATCTGCTACGACGTGGAGTTTCCTGAGATCGCTCGCGCTGCGGCGAGAGAGGGAGCCCATATCCTGGTGGTGCCGAGCTGTACCGACGACCGTCAGGGGTTTCTGCGCGTGCGCTACTGCGCGCATGCCCGTTGCATCGAAAACCAGATCTATGTGATTCAGTCGTCGACCGTGGGCTCCCTTCCCATGGTGCCTGCCGTCTCACTCAACTATGGACAGGCTTCGATTTTGACTCCCAGCGATTTTCCCTTCTCAAGAGACGGGATCCTGGCTGAAGGGAATCCGAATCAAGAGACGATGGTGATCGGGGAGCTGAATTTGAGCACCATTCTCGAATCCCGATCCAGCGGGACGGTGCTGCCGCTTCTGGACAGCCAGGACACCGAGAAGCTGATCGGGAGTCTTCAAACCATCCAGCTATGAGCCGGAACGAAACGCGATTTCAGCTCCGAAACACCGAGTCCAAGGACTTTGAGGGCATCATCGAGCTTTGCCAGTCCGTGTACACC
>CAYNDM010000433.1:685-1914 GCA_964395265.1 uncultured Bacteriovoracaceae bacterium | reverse complement strand
GTAAGTCCATTGATAGTAAAGGTGCTCGACGTTGTTATAGGCCTTGAAGTGCCTGGGAAGGTGAAAAACCGCCACAAACGCGGCCAACCCCCAGGCGGCGCTGACGGGAAGCTTCATGCGCTTGAGAACCGCTCCGACTCCGAAGTACGAGACCAGGAGCGAGACCAGGAAGTAAAAATAGTGGAACGGAAAATTCCTATCCCAGTTCCAAACCCACCCGCCCAGCCATTCCCGTTCGAGCGACCAGGAAAGGTACGGAATGGGCGCTCCCTCGGGCGCCATGGCCTTCTTCGTATAGAAGACGGGACGACCGAACTCCGCAAGGTTATCGGCCATGAGCTGGCGCCACATATCGTAGCAGAAGTCCTCGACGTACCCGATACGCGCGATGTCCGCAGGCGCTACTGAGATCCAATACGCAAGGACCGGAAAAAGCCCGAGCAAAAAGGCCCATGACGGTCGAAATCGTTGCATGTGCATTGCTATAGCAGATGTCCGATCGCGTGCCAGCACTTACTGGTGGAACAAAACACCGGGCGCGGGCGGTCTAGATTCGGGTGCGGTACCTCATGCAGCACGAGACTAGAGAGCCCATTCGAGCGCCCTCCATTCATTCAGCTCAAGCACCCGTGGCCTCGCTCCCCCAAGCAGCTCTGAATACCGCGCAGAAACCTCGTCCACATCGCTCTCGATCAATCCCGAGAGAATGAGCACTCCGCCGTCTCTCTTCAATCTCTTCGTCAGCTCTTCGCTGAATTGCAGCAACACCGGTCTCAGAATATTCGCGATGACGATGTCGTAGGGCTCGAACTCCCGAGAAAGCTCCTGCGAATACCGAATCTGACCCGATACCGCATTCAGCTGGGCATTTTCGGTCGCGTTCTCAATCGCCAGAGGATCGATCTCAACCCCGTCGACCCGGGCACCCAAGAGTGCGGCGCCAATCGCCAATATCCCCGAACCGCTCCCGAAATCCAGTACCCGGAGCTCGTCAAAGGCATTGAGGACGACCGTCCTTTCGGGAACAGCGGCGGCTTTGGGGATAGCGGTGGTGTTGGGAATAGCTGCATCTCTGGGAAGATCGTTGGCCTTATGAGAATCTGCGGCGATGTGAAGCTCCGCCGCGCTTCGAGACGAGCTTTCTTCGATTGGCCGCGAGCCCCGAGCCACTTCCTTCTGCGCGAATTTCTGCGCGACATTCATGGCATGCTCGCCCAATACCCGTAGAC
>CAYNDM010000433.1:0-675 GCA_964395265.1 uncultured Bacteriovoracaceae bacterium | reverse complement strand
GCCTGCCCGGGCCGCAGCCCGCGCCCGGATTGACCCGAAGAACGAGACCCGACTCCACGAACCAGCCCGAGCGTGAACCTGGCCCGCTCGTCTCGTCACTCCCGGCATCACCTCCGGCACCGAAGGTGGAACTACCGGATGACTTTCTCCGAGCTCTGAGCTCTTCTTGGACCGTAGAGTTGTCCCGAGTCGTAGAGTTCTCCCGAATCGTAGGATTCTCTCGAGCTCTGGGCTCCTCCCAAGGTGGAAGCACGCTCCAAAACGGCTCAACCCATGCGCCTTTGAACGAGGCCTTCCACTCGGCATCCCAATCCTGCGGCTTTTGCTCTTCGATACCCAGGACCTGCGCGTCGCATTTTTCGGCAATCACTTGGCCGGAAGATCGGGCCGATTTCTCGCTCTCGAAATAGAGCTCGGCTATTAAAAGGTCCTGCCCGCCAATCCAGTCCCGCTCGCGAGGTGCCTGGCCCGAGTCGACGGTCCAGGACTCGCCTTCGAGGCCCTGAGTTGCAGCTTGTTCGCTCAAAACGGAGCCTTCATGCACGCCGACTAATCCACGAGCTCCAAGCTCGCGCCAGGCCCAGGCAAAGAACTCTTCTCGGTCCACGCGTTTCCCTTGAAGGGAAATCCAGCGGGGAAGTCGCACTTTGAGCCTGAACGTCGACTCACTCATGG
>CAYNDM010000432.1:0-1921 GCA_964395265.1 uncultured Bacteriovoracaceae bacterium | reverse complement strand
ACCGGAGCGCTCGAAAGCATCCAGCTCTACTTCATGGCTCGATTCGGCATTCGGCATGGGTGAGGCGCTCCAAAGGAGCTGTCGTAAGCCTGTTCGCGCCGGTCTTTTGTCGCTGGAAATCGCTGAACCGCGGCGCTACTCTGAATGAATGAGGCGAACTACGGAAGTCCGAAGCAGATGGCTCAATCCCAAGGCCATTCTATTTTCCGCGATCATCGTCATATGAGTGGGCGTGTTCTTTCGATTCGGCCTCCAAAAGGCTGAATTTCCTTCCACTCCCCGAACTGTAGCGACTCCACCAGTGTTTAACGACCCGCATCCGCCTAGTGGTACTCCAGCATCAGGAATTACCGAGGGTAGAACTTTCGTCAAGAGAGAGGAAAGGACTCGCCCAGGTCCAGAGGCCCCTCGCCAATCCAGCGAGGCTCAACAGAAGAAGGGATCATTCGAGGGTCAAGGCCCAGTAGTTGACTTGCGTGAGCAACGTCATGAGATTCAACGCCTTAGAAAAATATACCAGGAACGATGGAGCCATGCGCTGGAGCGATTCTTCATCGTGGAGCTAAAAAGGAGCCGCGATGACTTAGAGAAGTACGTGAAGGCAAGGGATGAACACGGCGACATGCGAGCTGAGGCATTGAGAGTCAGATTGAGCAAACCGGATGACGACCCAGACGCGGATCGCGAATGGCAAGAATACACTGCCTCACTGCGCAGGCAGTACGACTCCCGCATGGAAGCTCTGCTCGGAAAAGACGGCTACGCTGTCCTAAGAGATCGTGTCGTGAAAATGAACCAGGAGATCGCAAACGATCACCCCGATCTGGGCCAATTCTTGTCGATTTCCTACTAGTAGCCCAAACCGCCCCCATCGACTGATGAGAATGACGCAAAAACGCAGAATCACAACGGTAGCTTTTCCGACAGCCAATAGAACGGCCGCACTAAGCCGAGCCCTTTCGAGTTACATATCTGGGTGCAGAGAAGGAAGGGACGATCTTATCTTTTTCGTGGCGGACGGAACCCGCGATCGGGATACCCGGATCGCGAACATGAACGAGATGGGACGAATCGCGCGAGAGCAAGGCGCTCGAATCGAGGTCTGCGATGCGGAGGCGCGAAAGAGATTCTGCGCTCGCATAGCAAAGGAGTCCGGCGTGGACGAGCATCTGGTGTCTTTCGCTTTTGAAGGACACGAGCGGATCTCCAACGGAGTAGGCGCGAATCGCAATCTGATTCTGGCCAGAACCGCCGGTGAGATGGCTCTCTCGGCGGATGACGATACTTTGTGCCGCCTCTACCAGCCTATCTCGCTCTTCGGGGGAGTCTCTCTCACCCCCTCGTCCGATCCAACCCGGATCTACGCGTTTCCTGATGAGGATTCGGCTTTGTCCACGGTTAAATCGACGGAAGCGCGCTTATTGGATGCCCATGAGACAGTCCTGGGAAGTTCGATCTCCCAGTGCATTGAGCGTCACGCTCCAGAAGAGCGGCGAATCGCCTCGTCCGTTCGACTCGAGAATGTAGGAGCCGGAAGGATCATGATGACTTGGACAGGGCTGCTGGGTGATTCGGGCTACGCTCTGCCGACTCACCTGCTTCTGCTCGAAGGGGAGCAACGCGAGCAGCTCGTGCGAGATCCCAATACATATGAAGCGAAGTGCGTGAGCCGAGAAATCGTCAGAGTCACCGACGGTTTAACGCTCAACTTTGGCGGCTATCTCCAATCGACAGTCATCGGGCTTGATAACCGTGATCCGATACCGCCCTATTTGCCCGTCCTTCGAGGAGAGGATATCGTGGCAGGAACGATTTCCGGAAAAATCATGTCGTCCTTCTGCCACGCCTACCTGCCGTACGTCGTCCCTCACCGCCCGCTCGAGCCCAGGCGGCACGAACGCTCCGATCTTTGGATCCCCGA
>CAYNDM010000431.1:0-1925 GCA_964395265.1 uncultured Bacteriovoracaceae bacterium | reverse complement strand
GAGCGATTCGGGAGCGAAGGTCCCTTTTTTCACCACGAAGAAGAAGGACTGATCGCTTTCGATGGCGTCGTTCGCTTGCCGTACCTGCGCTTTCATCTCCGCTTCATCCCCGGACAGATAGGCCCACTTGATTCTCATGGAGTCGAGCATCTCGCAGGTGATCTGGCCCATCAGCTCATGCTGGGGCTCGTCCGCGATCCCGGCTTCGCCTCGCAGGCTCACGAACCCCAGGACCGGCAGGCGGAACGGGAAGTTCAGCGAGGTCAGGGGAGAAGTGGCATTCGTCAAGCCCGAGTTCTGGCAGAGAAAAACGGATTTGCGCCCGCCGAGGAATGCGCCTGCGCAGATCGCGACGGCGTCCCCTTCGTTGGCTGCCATGACGAATTCGCAATCGTTGATGGCGTAATTGATCAGGTCTTTCAAAAAGGAGCAAGGAACCCCGCTGTAGAAATCGAAGCCCAGCGCGCGAAGCTCTTCACCCAGAACGCCTGCCTTGATCATGCATCCCCCTCATTCGCTTTTTGGAGATCGACCACGTCATCGATGTCGAGCCACGATCCCTTGATGTACTTGACGGACACCGAAATGGACTTCGAAAGCTCGTTCAGGAACTCAGCCATGCGCATCTGCTTGAATCCCGAGGTACTGGCCAGCTCTTCTAGAAGCTCCCGCGCGCGCTTGGCTCCTTTGGGTCCCACTTTCCACAGCCCGATGAACTCGCCATCGGCTTCGTTCGCCGGGATTCTGGGGGAGATCTCTTTCAGCTGAACACTGCTGCCGTAGAGCTTGCGCGAATAAGGGAGCTCGGCTTTGACGTAGTCGCAGTATTCATCCGACTTCTGAAGGTCGGCGTCGACGATCAAGGTGACGTCGCTTTCATCGTTCAGGAGCTCCAAGAGGATGAAGCTTTTGAAAGTGATGTCACCATAGGAAATCACCGTGTTCTCGCGAAGCTCGTTTCTCGCCAGGTAGAGGGAGTAGAGCTCTTTCGAAGCGGCATGCTCATCATTGTCGATCATTTTCAGGTTCGGCATCTTGAAATGCTCTTTGCCGAATCCACGGACGACGGCGATGTCCTTGATCCCAGTCCTATTCAGCTCCTCGGTGAGATTCTCCAAGACCGTTTTGTTGCCGATCTTGAGGAGCGCTTTAGGCAAGGCCTTGGTCAGGACGCCCAGCCGTTCGCCTTGGCTGGCCGCGAGGACGATCGCATTGACGTTCTTGCCCGAAACGGGAAGGTACTTCTTCTCGGCTTTGCGCAGCTCGTCCTCGCCCTGCAAGCGGAAGATCTCGTCGACCGTGGCAACCTTGTCCTCGACGTTGATCAACGTCTGCTCTTCGAAGATTCTCTTGGTGGTGGCCTGCATGGCCGAAATGCAAGAGCGGACGTTGTGGTTCGCCCAAATCACGGTGCTTACGCCGATCTCGCGAAACACATCCGTCGGGGTGGAGTAGTACTTGGTTGGCACGATGACCACGGGGTGCCGGTTGCCCCACTCTTTCATGAAGGCCTGGATCTCTGATGGGCTCGATTTCTTGCTGTGGATGAGGATCGCGTCCGCTCCCGCTTTGCGGTAGGCTTCAGCACGCTTGAGCGCCTCTTGGAGGCCCCAGCCCGCGATCAAAGCTTCGACTCGCGCGACAACGACGAAATCGGGATCGGTCTGACACTCTTTCGCGGCTTTGATCTTGCCGCAGAATTCGTCCATGTCGGCAAGGGGCTGGGCCTCGCCGTTGATGAAGGAATTCGTCTTCGGGAAGAGCTTGTCTTCGATGCAAACGCCGGCGACGTTGCGCTGTTCGAGCTTCTTGACCAGGCGACGCATGTTATTGAAGTTTCCGTATCCCGTGTCCCCATCCAATAGAATCGGGATA
This sequence comes from uncultured Bacteriovoracaceae bacterium, assembly GCA_964395265.1. GTDB lineage: Bacteria > Bdellovibrionota > UBA1018 > UBA1018 > UBA1018 > CAYNDM01. The sequence goes on along the minus strand of CAYNDM010000431.1, from coordinate 50 downwards.
GAGGTGGCGTCGCTCATGAATTCAAGCACCTCGAGGACCTGGGTCCAAGA
>CAYNDM010000430.1:0-1934 GCA_964395265.1 uncultured Bacteriovoracaceae bacterium | reverse complement strand
GGGATAGTGTCCTGGACCTCATCGACCAGGACGAAGTCAAATTTTCGATTATATAACTCCCGGAAATGCGCGTGCTCGATGGCCCGGCCGTCTCCCCGCTCGAGGTCATTAAAGTCCAATGCGCCCCGGCGCCTTTTCAATCGATCATAGCGCTCGAGCACGTAAGCGCCGAGCTCCCGAAGCGCGGCGGATTGGGAATCTTCGGCCGCGGCCAACGCCTGCTCGATGCCGAAGAGATGAAGATCCTTCACCCTCCTCAGCAAATCCAGAAGACTGTCACGACTCTCCCGCTCCAGCAGGGTATCCAAGGCGGACTGGATCCCGTGTGGCAGCTCGTCACCCCAAAGCGCTTCGAGCGCGCGTCCCCAGAGCTGGGCGCTCTCCGATTCCGAAAGCATCTGCTCTTCGCCGTCGAAGCCCGCTTCGCGTGGGAACTCGCGGATCACCGATCCGCAAAGCCCGTGAATGGTCATAACCCAATGACCTCCCAGGGCGTCCGCGTCGCCTTGAAGGCTTAACCTCGCCGATAGCTTCTCGCGAAGATCACTAGCCGAACGCTCCGTGAACGAAACGGCCGCGAAGCGAGCTTCGGGGCGCTTCTTCAGCAGCTCCACGCATTTCACGACCAGCGTCGTGGTCTTGCCCGAGCCCGCGCCCGCCAGGACCGCGAGCCCGCGTCCCCAGCTTTCGACCACGCGCCTCTGTTCCGGGGAGAGGTCCTTCAGCTCCGTCATCACTCGCTCTCCCTCTCCTCGGCGCCGCGTCGGCGGTACCCACAGAGGTCACAGAACGAGCAGGACCTGCACTCCTGTGGCTCCTTGGGTTTGGCGCGAAACTCGCCGTTCAGGTAAGCGCGGGCTTCTTTCTCGAGATGCTCGCGAAGCCGCCCCCAAGCCTCCGTCGGATCGACGTCCAAGACGTTTTGCTTGGAGCGGCTATTGGTGAGCTTGCCGGCATCCTTTCCGTTCCACTTCTTGAAGAACACCCCTTTGCCCCGGCCCGCGGCGCGATTCAGCTCGACGAATTGCGCCCCCACCGCCGGCTTGCCCAGCTGGTTTTGCGCCGCCAACGCATAGAACGGAAGCTGCAATCGATACCCCTGCTCGAGCATCGCCTTTCCCGACGGAAGCACGCTCGAGGTCTTGTAATCCAGGATGAAGACGCCGTCGTCATGCGCATCAATGCGATCCGGCACGCCCACGATGCTGAAATCCTCGAAGCTCAGTCTCAGCTCCGGCCCTTCCAGGCTGTGTACTCGGGCCCCGGAGCGCTCGAAATACTCGCGCTCCTTCTCGCAAAACGCCTCGATCACGGCGATCAGCTTCGCCTTCGTATAGCGCTCGAGGCGCTTGCCGCTGAAGAGCCCTTTGGGTTTCTGAAGAACCCAAGCTTCATCAAGCGCGTCCGACGGCGTGCGCGTGAACTGGCCATCATCGGTGCGGGACTCGATCATGATCCGAATCGCCAAATGCAGGATATTGCCTCGGACTTCGGGCCAGAGATCCGGCCCTGGATCGCGCGAGTCCCAAAGCTTCCACCTGCCCGCGGCGAGCCCTCTGAAAGCGCAGCGGCTGTAATGATCCAGCTCGGTGGCGCGGATCTCCTTGCGGCCCAGAGACTGAAGAGGCGGCAACGCGAACTCCTGGGGAGGCAGAGGGCGAAGCGCCCCGAAGCGCGGAGCCCAGCGCCGGTGGGATCCATGGCAGATCGGATGGGTCTCGTCGTCAGCCAAACCCAACTCTCGAAGCGCGGGCAGGAGAGTCTCGCGCTCCCTGCCATCCCATTCGTACTCGGCATCCACGAAACGAATGCTTTCGGCCGACTCCAGCCAGCACCTGACCGCGGCCATGCGCTCCTTTCGGACCTGATGCGAGGACCGGAGCGAGAACTCCGAGCCCAAGATCTCGCGATCGCGCTCGCATGTCCAGGAGTCG
>CAYNDM010000429.1:0-1936 GCA_964395265.1 uncultured Bacteriovoracaceae bacterium | reverse complement strand
CCCCTAAAATCTTGGCCTACTAAAGTTGATCTCAAATGTCAGATAGTGTTTACTGCCAATTATCGAACAGTCTGAATCCAAATGGTTAACAGTTCGGATCCCCCTACTGTACCCCAGCCTTGACTCACTGTAGCATCCCTATGTCACATTGTGTCAAGACTGTTCATTTAGCCGAATAACAACCCGCTGCGCTAAAGTCAAGCCTGGCTCTGAAAACCCACACGCAAAGGTTTTTCATCGGCAAAATACGGCACTTTCAAAGCTCAAAGCCGCTTGCGGCAGTGACCTGACGCAATCGGCCCAATCCATTGCTGGTTCTGGGGCAATGCAGGCATCGTTCCAAATCCAAATAATTTTCAGTTTTTTCCCTGATTCGTCGATCCGTCCTCTGAAGGGAGTCCGCTCTCATGATGAAGCTTTTCTCGATCCAGGTCGGGTTTGCGACGCTACTTCTCGGAGTTGCGGCGGGCTGCGCTCACTCTCCGGTTCAAACTGCCAAAACTCCCGATGAGGCGGCTGCTCAGAACCGTTCTCCAAGCGATGCTTTCGTTATCTCGAAAGAGACGCCAGAAGCGGAGACCGGGACGACTGAACTGAGCGAGGCGACAATGGCGGAAGCTCGAAGGAACGCGGCACTCGCCAAGCGCAATGCCGAAGCTTCGGCCGAATATCACTTCACGATGGCGCAAGCCTATGTGGCGGATGGCAACACGGATCGCGCGATCGAAGAGTACAAGCTGACGCTGATGTTCGATCCGAACTCCGCGATCGTCTATGCCCGGCTCGCCACCGAGTACGTGAAGAAGGGCATGCTCACTTCCGCCATGGAAACATGCAAAGAAGCATTGCAGCGCGACCCAAATTACATTGACGCACGCCTACTGCTGGCGGGGCTGTATTCCTCGAGCCGCGAATCAGACCTGGCGATTAGGGAATACGATCGCGTCTTGAAGCAGGATCCCTCTCATGAAGAAGCGGTGATCTACAAATCCCAGATCCTGATGGAGATCGGGCGCATCGAGGACGCGGTCAAGACCATGAAGCAGTTCGCCAAGCGCTCCCCCGAGTCGGCTTTGGTTTGGTACTACCTGGGCCGGGCTCATCAAAAGGCGGATCAGTTCGCCGAAGCGGTCCAAGCGTTCAAGAAGGCTATGGAGCTTCGCTCGGGATTCACGCAAGCCGCGCTCTCGCTCGCTTACCTTTATGAGGAGAGGAAGCAGAACGCGAATGCCGTGGCGGTTTATAAGAAGCTCTATGAAGACTCGCAGGATCTGAGCGCGGCCAACCGATTGGCTACGATCTACCTCAAAGAGGAGAAGTTCAAAGAAGCCGTGCCCTATCTTGAAGGAGTCGAGGCAGCGGACCCCGATGACATGAACGTGCGTGTGAAGCTCGGGCTGGTGCGCATGGAGCTCAAGCAATACGAGAAGGCGATCGCGACCTTCAAGGCGATCCTGGAAAAGAATCCCGAGTCCGACCGCATTCATTATTATCTGGGGAGCCTCTACGAAGAGCTGAAGCAAAGCCAGAACGCTATCGCGCATCTCCGCCAGATCAAGCCGGATTCGAAATTGTTCCCGGATGCAGTACTTCATGTGGCTTACCTCCTCAAGCAGGATGGAAAGACGGGAGAAGCTCGTGAGGTGATTCAGGGAGCGGTCAAGCACTCGACGAAGAATCCGAGTTGTTATCTTTTTCTGGCGGGAATCTCGAAAGCGCGATCGCGCAGCTTGAGCGCGCGGTCACCCTTTTTCCGGAGGACGAAAAAGTTCGTTACTATCTCGGCAGCCTTTATGACCGCAACGGCGAGTCGGATCGGGGCATCGAGCAGATGGAAGCGATCCTGAAGATGAACCCCGAAAACGTCGATGCGCTCAACTACGTCGGCTACACTTGGACGACCCAGGGGGTAAGGCTGGACGAAGCGGAGAAATTC
>CAYNDM010000428.1:0-1939 GCA_964395265.1 uncultured Bacteriovoracaceae bacterium | reverse complement strand
GGGATATACGAGCCGACCCGCGAGGCTAGCCGCGCTTTTTCTTGAAAAGGAAGAAGCCCACGAGAGCAGCGGCGACCAGCATATAGAGCATCATATCGCCGCTTTTCTTGGATTTTACCGGCACGGGCTCGTCGGCCCCGCCTTGGACGGGGAAGACCGTGCCTTCGTTCAGGGCGGTCGGGATCTGCGTGTTCTGGAACAAGTTGCTGTTGGCGGGCTTGGCGTTCAGCCCGCCGCCCGGTTTGCGGAAGACCTTCAGCGTCTTCACCATGGTATCGAAGTCGTTGAGGTACTGCTGGTACTTGTCCTTGTTGATCGAATAGGTGACCAGGACCCCGATATCGGTTTTGACGGTGGCAAGGTACCTCGTATAAAAGCCCGGGATCTCGGATTCGAGATGAAGGGCATCCACCCAGGCATGGCCGTTGATGTTCACGGTCTTGGCGTACTTGGCTTCCGACTTCACCGGCTTGCCTTGAACGCTCGTGTACGTCTTGGCCGCCTTCAGGTAGGCCTGGTACTGATCGAGGCTATCCTGCTCGCCTTTGAGTTTGGCGGCCAGAACGATGATCGCGTCGCGCTTGCGGGCGTCGTCCGTGCTCTGGCAGACCCACTCGGCGCCCTCGAGATTGCATTGCCAGCGCGGAGGCATCTCGAACTCGACGAACTGGTTGCTGAACTTAGCGGAGTGGCCGAGGGCCGGGACCAGAATGCCCACCGCGAAAAGACTGGCTATCGATCGAATTCCCCAACGCTTCATCTGGTCTTCTCCCTATTGCAATGGACGTTTCACGAGGAATCCCTCCTCGATCCAAACTTCCTTGAAGTATTCGGTGATCGTGAGCGCGGCCTCTTCGGCCTTGACGCCCGTCACTTTCGCGCGGGCGATCGCCGAGTCGATCTTTCCCGCCGTGCTGACTTTGAAGATATCGTAGATCTGGCCCATCTCGACGCCCGCTTCGCTTCCTTTGTTGATCTTCACGAGATGGAGGCGGTCGTTGACCCGGATCACGCGGGCCTCGAAAGTGTAGTCGACGAAGCCTTGATTGGATTTTCCGTACTCTTCGGGAGTCTGCTCGAGCGGAGATGCTCCCGAGGGATCTCCAATGCCCATTCGCAGGCCGAGTCCCAGGTAGGTTCCGTCGGGCGCGTTAGTCCCCCAGAAGCTTTTCGAATAGGTCCCGATGAGCGCGAGCTTGGGGCCGAAGACATAGCTGAGGTCCGCGCGCGCGGTCAGGATCGAGGGATTCACGGCGCCGATGAAGACGCTGCCTCCGGCGGGAGGCAGGCTGGGAACGGTGGTCCCGTTCGCGCGAGGATCCGTGCGAAGCGAGTAAACCCCGGCCAAGGTCGCGATAGCGCCAAAGCCGCTTCCCTCGGGCTCGTATTTGAGTTTCGCCGACCACGGAATCGCTGCCGAGTAGTCTTGCGTCCGGTAAGTGTAACCCGCGCCCGTCTCGACGGTCCATCGGCCCGATAGCCACCGGGCGAACGGAGCGTTCAAGAACGCGCCTGTGGTCAGGTCGATCGAGCCGTCTCCGAGATACGGGGTATTGCTCTCCAACGCCGATTCATTGCTGTAGCCAGGAAAGTCTCCCTGAAGCTGGAAATCGAGGCGCACGGGCAGAGTGCGGCTCGAGGAGGTCCAAGCGTGGAAAGTCAGTCCCAACGTCTGATCGGCCAACCCGAACGCGGTGCCGACCAGGCTGGCATGGTCCACCGCGACACGAGCCCAGCTCATGCGTGCGTAGACAGTGAGTTTTTCGGCGAGTCCGTAGCTTCCGTCGATGTCGAGGATCATCCGCGAGTAGCCTTCAAGGCCGTTGATCGGAGTGCTGACGTTGTCCAAATCGAAATTGGCGCTGCTGGAATAGACACCGGATGACGGGAGCAGGCTCCAGGTCCCGCGATGGCGCTGAAGGTCTTCCCACGAATGGAT
>CAYNDM010000427.1:478-1940 GCA_964395265.1 uncultured Bacteriovoracaceae bacterium | reverse complement strand
GGCTTTGCCGCACTCTCCCTTTCGCTGAACGCACTCTCCGTTCTACTGAACGCCCTCTCCGCCGACTTCAAGAAGCCTTTTTATCCCTTCTGTCGGGATCGCTCGCGGGCCCCGCGTGGGACTCTGGGGATTCGGGCTCGTCGGCAGCCTTGGGCCATCGCAACGAGGCGATTACCGAAAGGATCAAGATCCCCGCGATCACCGCGAGCGAGACCGCCACGGGAACCTTGTAGAGATCGGCGGCGAGCATCTTGACCCCGACGAAAATCAAGATGACCGAAAGCGCCTGACGGATGAAGCGAAACCGGTCCATCGCTCCCGCCAGCGCGAAGTAAAGGGATCTAAGCCCCATGATGGCGAAGACGTTCGACGTGTAGACGATGAAAGGATCTCGGCTGATGGCCAGGATCGCCGGGATCGAGTCGACCGCGAAAATCAGGTCCGTGGTCTCGATGATCAATAGAACCAGAAAAAGCGGGGTGGCGAAGCGTTTTCGGCGATCGGTCACGAAGAACCTGGCGCCATGGTAGTCGCTGGTGATCGGGATCATCCTACGCGCGATGCGAACGGCCAGATTGCGCTCGGGATGGATCTCCTTGTCCTGATGCAGGCTCATCCTCACCCCTGTCAGGACCAGGAAGGCGCCGAAAACATAGATGATGCCGTGAAAACGCTCGATGAGCCCGATCCCGGCCACGATGAAGACGGCGCGCATCACCAGCGCCCCAAGCACCCCCAAAAACAGCACCTTGTGCTGATATCTCTGAGGTACGTTGAAGTAGGAGAAGATCATCAGGAAGATGAAAATATTGTCCACGCTGAGCGACTTCTCGATCAGGTAGCCCGTCAAGAACTCCAGCGCGGCCTGCTGCCCCATCCAGATCGATAAGCCCAGGTTGAAAGCCATGGCGAGGCTGATCCAGACGACGCTCCAGGCGATCGCCTCCTTGACCTTCACGATATGGGCTTCGCGATGAAAGACCCCCAGGTCCAGAGCCAGCATCGCTATGACGAACGCATTGAATCCGACCCAAAGCTCCCAGCCGTGTTGCACTGCCTGCCTCCCGAGGCTGACCTTGCAAACGCCGAACGAGCCGGCCTCCGCGCGGGACTCAGCTAGACGCCCGGATGCGTCGCCCGCGCTCAACCACCCGCATCACCGATGCGAGGTCCCGGGCTTGCGATCAATGCGTGGTCTGAACGGGAGGCTCCATTCCAGGCTGAAGCGAAGGCTTCGCCTCAGCTACGGGGCTATCCTTGGGCGCCAGCCACTTCTTCAGCAGCCCTCCGATCCAGCTCCTGAAGCGCTCGATGTACGTGTACGCGGCGGGAACCACGACCAGCGTCAGAAGAGTCGAACTGATCAAGCCCCCGATCACGGCAATCCCCATGCTTGTGCGTTGCTTGGAGGCCTCGTTCAGACCGATGGCGATCGGAAGCATCCCGGCGATCACCGCGATCG
>CAYNDM010000427.1:0-468 GCA_964395265.1 uncultured Bacteriovoracaceae bacterium | reverse complement strand
GTCGTCATCAGGATCGGTCGAAGCCGGGTCTTGCCTGCTTCGACCAATGCGTCTTTCATGTTCATTCCCCGCGCCACCAGCTGATTCGTGTAATCCACCAGCAGGATCGAGTTCTTGCTCGCGATCCCCATCAGCATGATACAGCCGATCATCGAGAAGAGATCCAGTGACGACTGCGTCACCAACAGCGCCACGAACGCTCCTGTCGCCGCGAGCGGCAACACCAGCATGATCGTGAACGGCGTGACGAACGACTCATACAGGCTCGAGAGAACGAGGTAGATGAAGAGGATCCCGAGCAGCGCCGCGATCACCATATTCACCAAGAGTTCCTGGAAGCTTTCTGCCTGGCCCACGAACGCGTAGCTCATCCCCTCGGGCAATTTGATCTCGTTCTCGAAGAGCGAGCGGATGTCCGCCATGACCGCGCCCAGCCCCGGCCCGCCCGGAGCGATATCTCCCGAGACC
>CAYNDM010000426.1:0-1961 GCA_964395265.1 uncultured Bacteriovoracaceae bacterium | reverse complement strand
CGGGCAAGCGCATGGATCGCAAGTCCTGTAACATCGCGATCCCGGTTCATGTGCCGGAGGGATTGAGCGTTTCGATCATTCAGGTGGACTACCGCGGATTCAACGACCTGCCCGCCGGCGCGCGCTCGACCTTCAACGTCGAGTACTTCTTCGCCGGCGCTCGCGGGCCCCGTTACGCCCAGAACTTCTCAGGCCCTAACTCCGAGGATTTCATGATCTCGAATCCTCTATTGGCCTCGGCGATCGTGTGGACTCCTTGCGGCGCGGACGTCAACCTGCGTACGAACTCCAGCATGATGGTCACCACCAACTATCGCAACGATCAGGCGACCTCGATCATCGACAGCGTGGACGTCTCGGCTGGCATTATTTATAAGCTCCAGTGGCGCCGTTGTCGCTATTCGGAGCTCGGGCCTGAGCCTGAGACGATTGGATGTTTGACTCAAGCCGGTCCTCGTTCTGATGAATCAGGACGGGGCCCGGTGTTTTCCTGGGATCGATCCACTGAAGAGATGGACTCGTTTGGGGGTACAGGTCATTTCTGGTATCGATGCGGCCGGGATCGACGCTTTCCGTGGATCAGCGCTCGCCGTGACTGAGGAGATCCCAGTCTTCGACCGTCACTCGTGCGAATGCGGTTCGATCGATCGTCTCGCAGATCTTTTCCATCAGGCTCTTGGCGCTCGGGGTTTCCCAGGTCTCGGGGATCACGGCCGCGAAGCCGATCACGCATCGCTCAGGATCATCGAAGTCGGCGACTTCCATGGCTGAAACATTGAACTTCTTGCGCAGATCGATGCAAAGCTCTTCGAGCTGACGTCGTTTCAATTTGACGTCGTCGTTATTGTAGAAATCCAGGACGATTCTTCCCGCTCCGACCAACATGGAAATCAAGCAATCGGGGTGAGCCAGTTTTTAGCGAAATCCAGGGTCAGGTCGCCCCGGATGATCGCCTGATAGTCCTTCTGAAGCTTCTGGGTGACGGGGCCGGGCTTTCCGGCGTTCGGTCCGGTTCCGATCAGGCGGAAGTCGACCTCCCGAACCGGCGTGATCTCGGCTGCGGTTCCCGTCAGGAAGATCTCGTCGGCGCACCAGAGCTCGTCGCGAGTGAAGCGTTGCACAACCAGCTGCAGGCCCTGGGGCTTCAGGAACTGCATGACGGTCTGGCGGGTGATGCCGTTGAGGATCGAGGTGAGGGGAGTGGTCTTGACGACCCCGCCTTTGACGAGGAAGAGGTTCTCTCCCGTTCCCTCGGTCAAGTACCCTTCGGCGTCGAGCATCAGGGCTTCGTCGAAACCGAGTCGAACCGCCTCGCGCTTGGCCAGGACTCCGTTGATGTACTGGCCGGTGAGTTTGCCCTTGGTCATGGCGGCATTCACGTGGGGACGAATGTAGCTGGAGATCTTTAGCCTCGCACCTTCGCTGATGCCCTTGGCGCCCAGATAGCTTCCCCACTCCCAGGCCAGAATGGCGATATCGATGGGTGGGTTCTCGCCCGGGTTGACGCCCAATGGACCGTCCGCGATGTAGGCGATGGGCCGAAGGTAGCATTCCTCGAATCGGTTGGCTTTGCAGACATCGATGGCCGCCTGGCAGAGATCGCCGACGGAGAAAGGCGCCTCGAGGCCGAGGATCTTGCAGCTCTCGTGAAGGCGGGCCATATGCTCTTCGAGTCTGAAGATCGCTCCTCCGCCCTTGTTCTGCTTGTACGCTCGAATACCCTCGAAAGCCCCTGTTCCGTAGTGCAAGCCATGCGTAAAGAGGCTGATCTTGGCTTGTTCGGCGGGGAGGATCTTTCCATTCAACCAGACTTGTGAACCACGTGCCATAAAATCCTCATTTCTTGGTTGATGCCAATGGCGGCATGTTTTCTAGTGAGTACGGTGGAGTGAGTCGTCGAGACGACATCAGCTTGATGATCTCGGAGGCCGTCTCTTCCAAGTCCTTGCCGTCACGTTGAA
>CAYNDM010000425.1:0-1970 GCA_964395265.1 uncultured Bacteriovoracaceae bacterium | reverse complement strand
TCCCAGAGAGCCGCCATTTCGCCGGTGGGGTCGGGACGGGTCACGCCAATCGCGTCGGCGAAGAAGGTCAAGAATGGATCGGGTAGATGAGGGACCGGGAGCAGCTAGCCCAGGGACACTGCCCGAAGTTCCCGTCAAAGAAGGAGCTCGCCCCAAGTACAAGCTCGTGGTCAGCGATTTTCACCTGGGGAAGGGCAGATACTTCAGGGACGGCACTCAGAACATCCTCGAGGACTTCGTCTACGACCGCGAATGGGCCGAGTTCCTGAACTACTATCGCTCAGGAGCGTTCGCCGAGGCCGATGTCGAGCTGATCCTCAATGGCGATATCCTCAATCTCCTTCAAATTGATTCCTACGGCGTATTCACCCATCTCATCACCGAGCGCAGCGTCCGGCGCGCAGTCGAGAAGATCGTAGCTGGGCATCCGGAATTCTTCCAGGCGCTCCGCCGGTTCGCGGCGACTCCGAATCATCGGATCGCATACGTGATCGGGAACCATGACGTGGGAATGCTCTTTGATTCCGCCAAGCGCGTATTCTCGGCGGCCTGCGGGACCGAAGTCGCCTTTTATGATGTCGCCTACCAATTCGACGGAATCTACGTCGAGCATGGGCAGCAGTACGAGCGGTTCGCCACCATCGATATGCGCAGGCCGTTTATCACTCGTGGACTCCCCGAGCCAGTGCTGAACCTGCCCTGGGGATCGCTCTTCGTCGCTGTTCTTCTGCCGAAAATCAAAATGCAGAGACCTCATGTGGACAAAGTCAGGCCTTTTCAGACCTTCCTGATCTGGACGGCCATCAACGACTTCTGGTGGGGAATCAAAACCGGGCTCTCGATCGTGAAATTCGTGATCGACACCATCCTCTTTCGAAGGCGCTATCAGATTCATCCGGGAGTGAAAGCCACACTCGGTCTCCTCAAAGAGATCTCGCTTTATCCCAACTTCGACAAGATCGCTTGCAAGATCCTCGACGATCGCGAGGACATCCACACTGTTATCTTCGGGCACACCCATATCCTGCGCTACCGCCAGTGGCGCGAGGGCAAGGAATACTTCAATGAAGGCTCGTGGAACGAAGTCACGAACCTCGATCTCGCCGAATACGGCACTCGAACGCGCCTCACCTATGGATTCATCGAATACCCTATGCCCGATCCCGACACCAAAATTGTCGGGCGCCCCAAAGTGAAATTGAAAGAATGGAAGGGCGTCTGGCGTCCTGAGATGGACATACTGGTTTGAATTCGCCACCCATCCGAGGCTCTCGTACGGAAAATTGGTCGGTGGTGAGAAACGCCGTCTCTCGTGCGGAAAGGGCGGTTAGGAGTATAGAGAACTGGGCTGTAGCGGAATCCTCAGTTCACTTCTTGTTTGATCGATTGATCCGGTTATTTCAGCTCCAGCTTTACCTCTTGAGTTTTCGAACCTTGATCGTCGATCTGAATCTCAAAGTGCTTGTCCCTTGCCCTAGCTTGAGTGAGGCAACTGGCAGTGCTCTTGGTGTGCTTCTCCCACACCATCCGGTTATGCGCGCCGCAAAGCAGTCGCAGGTTCGAAGGATCCCGGCTTGAGCCCCCAAGCGAGAACGGATGCCGGTGGTCGATCTGAAGATAGCGGCGGCTTGTGCACCTGAAGCCTGTTTTCGGGTCCTGGTAAGTGCACTGGGCCTGATCGCGCCTCCAGATCTCCTTTCGCACGCGAGAGGGAATGTAGCGGGAGCGAGAAGAAATCGGAGAAGAAAAGGGAGAAGGAGGACAAGTAGGAGACAGAGGGCGAGAGCAAGCAGAGGTCTTGGAAAGATCAGAGCAAGCAGGAGTTTGTTCATCCACCTGCCCAGGCACTTGGAGCGATATAGGCGCAACGATCTGATCAGCTACTCGAGGCTCTTGGTTCTGATTCTGACTCTCAGAGAGCGTCCCAGAATTTGTGTAACTGGCTCGGTTACATGATGAGCGTTTATTGC
>CAYNDM010000424.1:0-1982 GCA_964395265.1 uncultured Bacteriovoracaceae bacterium | reverse complement strand
ATCTCGACTCGGTCAGCGAGACAAGTGAGGACTTCTGATCGCGTCTTTTCAGGAGGGCAGCTTGAAGCGTCGTTTTCTGCGTCATTGAATTGCATCCCGCATGTGGAGATTTCGTACTCGGCCACATCGCCGCAGCGAAGAGCCTCGTGAAAGGGTACCTCTCCCAGAAACTCATCGGTCTTTTCGACGATCTTGAGCGGATCCTGAATCGTCGTGCCTGCGTGCACGCTTGCTCCCGAAACCGCGACCAAAACCGCCAAGACTGCGCAAGAACGACCGAATCGTACTCTCATGGATATGCCCTCCAGGGGCGATCATCCGCGAAGGGTTGGCTGAAATCAAAATATTTTGTGCGCCAGGAGGAATCCCGCTAGAATCTTTCAGAGAGAAAAGGGGGAGTCCTCATGAAGATGACTGTGATTGCCGTACTCGCGGCCTTGTCCCTGGCTTCCGTGGCTCGAGCCGAGCTGGATCCCGAAAGCTTTCACGAGGCGATTCGTTATTCGGATCCCTCAGCCTACGACGTCGACGAGATCGCCGAGATGGATCGCCTTCTGGCCGAGGAAAGCGATGCGGAGCTGATCAGTGATCGAGAGATTCCCGCGAAAGCGCCCGTACTCGAGGCAAAGGGCCAGCTCGAGCGCAACGTGGAGCGCATGAAGGCGGGCGAAGCGAAGATCAAAGTCGATCCTTATCGCGACGCGCTCAAAACCCAGGTCGAGTAAGCTCGGGTGCCGGTTACGGCTTTCTGACTGAACGCGGCTCTCCTGTTGAGCAGCTGAGCCCCCGCGGAACGTGCCGCGCGGGATGCCGCTTCGGCATCGATTCCGACCCTTACTCCCCGCGCACCATCGGCGCCGTCGTCAGGAACTGGAGATTCTTGTAGTTCTCCTGCGCGTAGCGCAGACCCCAGTCGCTCTTGAAAAGCACGACAGGTTGCCCATCGCGGTCTTCGAGGCAGCGGCTGTCTTCGCGGCGCTCGAAGTAATCCGGGTCGAGGTCCGTGCCGACGACCCAACGCGCATGGATATAGGGAAGGCGCTCGATCCTGACATCCACTCCGTACTCGGCCTTGAGACGGTGCTGAAGCACCTCAAACTGAAGCGCGCCAACCGCGCCCAGGATCGGATCCTTGTCGCCCAGGCCGCGCTGCTTGTAGATCTGCACGACGCCTTCCTCGGCTAGCTGGTCCAGGCCTTTCTTGAGTTGCTTTCGCTTCATCGGATCCGCGATCTGAACCGCCGCGAAATGCTCGGGAGAAAAACGAGGGACGCCTTCGTATTCGAAGCGGCCGCCCTCGCAAAGAGTGTCGCCGATCCTCAGGTCGCCAGTCGTGTCGAGCAGGCCCACGATATCTCCAGGCCACGCCTCATCGATGACTACGCGCTCTTGCGCGAAGAAGTGAAGCGGCTTGTTCAGCTTGAATTCCTTATTCAGGCGCGCGTGCTTGACTCCCATTCCACGGTTGAACTTGCCCGAGCAGACGCGGAGAAAAGCCACGCGATCGCGATGGGCGGGATCCATATTCGCCTGGATCTTGAAGATGAACCCCGAGAATTTCTCATGAGCGGGCTCGATCAGTTTCTTTTCCTCGGTGGCGCGCGCGGTAGGGGGAGGGGCGATCTCGATGAATCGTTCCAAGAAGCGCTGCACGCCGAAATTGTTCATGGCGCTGCCGAAGAAAACAGGCGTGAGCTGCCCTTTGAGGACTTTCTCGTGATCGAACGGGTCTCCCGCGAACTCGAGAAGTTCCATCTCCGCCTGAAATTGCGCCAAAAGCTCCTTCGCTTCATCCATGTCCTTGCGAGGTCCGCCCAGGATCTCCAGGAATGCGGGGTCCTCGATGCTCACTTTCTTGGCTTCGAGCCGTCCTTTGACGTTCGCCTCGCCCTCGGTCTGGAAGAGAAGCATCTCGCCCGAGCGACGATCGTAGACCCCGCGAAAGCGGTCGCCCATGCCGACTGGCCAGCTCATCGGGCAGG
>CAYNDM010000423.1:0-1989 GCA_964395265.1 uncultured Bacteriovoracaceae bacterium | reverse complement strand
CGGCCGGGGACATACCATGGCCGGGGCCGAATCCCGGTCGAAGAAGCTTCGTATCGAAGCCACCCGGATGGACGCAGTTCACGGAGATCCCAGGCCCTGGAATCCGCGCGGCAAGCTCGAAGGTGAACAAAGTCAAAGCCAGCTTCGAGGTCGCGTAAGCTGCGTGTCCTTCGTACCACGTTTCTCCTTGGAGGTTCGCGAAGTCGAGATCAGCGTCCTTGTGCAGAACGGAAGTCACGTTGACAATTCGCGAAGGCCGCATTTTCTCGATGAGATCCCGAAGAAGGTCGGTGAGGAGGAAAGGAGCCAGGTAATGCACCTGAAACGTCTCTTCAAATCCGTCTTCCGTCAGCTTTCTCTGGCTATTGTAGATACCAGCATTATTGATGAGGATCTGAAGCCTAGGGTAGGTTCTCTTGACTTCGGCGGCGAGATTGCGGACCTGAGTGAGCGACGTGAAATCCGCGATCAGGGTCTCGACATTCCTGTTCCTGGTGCTTTCGCGAATTTCGCTTGCCACGCGATCGGCTTTGGCGCGATTTCGTCCATGGAGCAGAACCTGAGCTCCATGAGCGGCGAGTTTTCGAGCCGTCTCCTTTCCGATTCCATCCGTCGCTCCGGTCACGAGAGCGACTTTTCCTTCGAGCTCATACTGGGGCATGCGGCTTTCCTTTTCTATGGAAATTGGATTTTGACGTGACTCCTGACCTCGTCCATTTTTTGGAAGGTGCAATTTTTATGTATCAATCCTGCATGGATGAAGTGAAAATGAGGCATCGTCGCGACGCTAGAACTGGACGCCCGGTGAAGTACTGGTCCAATCGCGTAACCCGAGAGAGCCATGCATTGGATCTCGAACCTGGCGTCTTCAAGAAGCGATCATCTCGTGCGATCGCACGCTCTCTACTTCGTTCAGCACGGCAAAGTACGCGAAGAAAGACGTCACCCTTCCGATCAGCCATGTCGATGCTCAACTTTTACATCAATCGCGCCGGTCGATCGCTTTCTCCGGAACGCAAGGAGGTCTTGGATCGCGCGAAGGAAGAATTAAGGAAGATCCATAAGAGTCGTTCGCGGCACGGTGACTAGCACTTACAGTGGGTCTCCCTCGAGTAGTAGATGTTTGTTATAAATTTAGAATCAAAAATGTTATCTCGTACCAACGAATGTCGATCTATAACTTTGAAGATTACTGATCTTATCTCCTGAGTTGTCTTGAGATAAAACGAGATAGCCGTTCCGAACTGGCTCAGTTCCTAGGTTGCCAGCACTCATTTATTTCCCAAGTACTTACAGGTCGAACTCATCTGAGCTTGGAACACGCCATCCGGATTTCTGATTTCCTGGATCATTCCGAGGAGGAGGAACATTACTTCATGCTCCTCGTACAAAAGGATAAAGCGGGCTCTCTGACGCTGAGGCGGTACTACGAAGGCCAGATGAAGGAACTGATCTCACGCAGGCAAATCATCCGTGAGCGCTTAAAACTGCAAGATGAACTTAAGCTGGATGACCAGATGACCTACTACAGTACCTGGTGGTATCTCGCTATCCATATTCTAGTGGCGCTCCCAGGACTTCACACCCCAAGCGCAATTGCCGCACGTCTTGGTCTTGATATCCGAGTGGTGCAGCAGGCACTGAAATTTCTACCGAACTGCGGTCTAGTCGTGGAGAAGTCGGGGGAATACCAGATTGGCGCAAGAAGAATCCACCTCGGAGAGCGCTCCTGCTGGACATCCTTCAAAAAACAGAGTCCATCATCAAGAACTCTCAGGAAGAGGCGCCTTACGTGTTACTCATGGATCTATTCGAGATATGAGATCCACCGGCAAGCGTGGATAGAACTGACAGGGTGAATCCAGAAGAGTGTTCTGAGACAGAAGAGGCTTATCGCTTCAGGTGCTCGTTGTTTTTGACTTCCTGTCAAAAACGGGGTCTTCATCAAAACGAGGGGCATGAGGGATCGCGTTAGAATTGTGTTGCCAA
>CAYNDM010000422.1:0-1990 GCA_964395265.1 uncultured Bacteriovoracaceae bacterium | reverse complement strand
CAACCTAACCAAGCGGTAACGAAAGCGATTGAACCGCTTGGTACATTCGAATAAGACCACAGATATCGGGTTACGCTCGCGCTTAGGGAGCCTAATTCCGAGTCAGGGTAGAATTTTGGACCGCGAGAACATACCATTTTACCTCGTCCAAGTCAAATTCCCGAGTCGCGCCCTCTGATGCTTCTCCACGGCTCCTACTCAAGAGAACCATCATCCCTGAAATGGTTGAATTTGCTGTTGATACACTGATGCATAAACACCTCCAGTCTTAAGCCGCTTGCACCATCGACCGTCGGCCAAGTCGCCAGCGAAACAGGCGGCCGGCTGCCAATGAGCAAGGAAAATGCCCAAACCCCCCTCCGGGGCTGCTCCGAACAGCGTCTAACTGTCTCCCTTCTTTGGGGCCAAAATGAAAAATCTGGGGAGATCCATGCGGTTTTCCCCAAGCGCCTCCCATCTGATCAACAAGCGCAAAGATCTTGGCCAGTAGCAATTCGCACTCGATTCGGATTTGGGACTCATGCCGTAGCTGGCGCTCGATGAAATTCCTCGTGGAGAGAAAACGATGCCGCTCGCGGTACGAGAGTGCCGCGAGCCCGGTATGCCCAATCAATGGAATCCTCCAGCGCGGTGAGCGGCTGGCGGATTCAAGCTTTTTTCCCTGAAAATCTGACAAACAAGCCTCGGATGACAAGTTTTAGACGAAGAGCTTCAGCGCCAGGATGAACAATCCCGCGGACAAAGCCATCGAGACGGGCAACGTCAGCACCCAGGCCAGCAGGATATTGCGCACCGTCTTGCCCTGGAGACCGGACTTGCCAGCGACCATGGAGCCGGCGACTCCGGAAGAGAGAACGTGCGTGGTGCTGACCGGAAGCCCTGCCAATGCTGAAACGCCGATCGTACTGGCCGCGACGAGCTCGGCTGAAGCGCCTTGGGCGTAAGTCAGGTGGGATTTGCCGATCTTCTCGCCGATGGTGATCACGATGCGCTTCCATCCCACCATCGTACCAACGCCCAAGGAGAGCGCGACGATGAAGAGCGCCCATGAGGGAGCATAGTCCACGAAGGACCTTAGCACCTTGCGATGGGACTGAATGATCTCCCAGTGCGGAGAAGCCGCGAGAGCGGACGCTTTTTCGAGCTTCCCGATTTGCGAGTCGACATTCAGGATACTCGAGCGAAGCTCGACCTTCTCCTCGCTGCTGAGCGAAGCGAAATCCGATTTACCTGCGACTAGGGCGCGAATGCGCGAAAGCTCGCGGGAGATCTCGTTGATTCGCTCCTGCTTCTCGGTCGCGGCCTGCCCCGCGGCTATCGAAATCTTGATGATCCCGCCGCTAGCGGGCCCCGAGGCCACCAGAACTCGGCTCTCCTCGCGGCTCAGCTGAGCCATGATCTGGCTGGACGCCTCTCCAATGGATGCGATCTGCTCAGGAGTCGCGGTCGCTCGAACCGCGAACTGGCCCGGGAGGACCGCGATCAGGATCAGCATGACGAGCCCGACGCCTTTTTGCCCGTCATTCGAGCCATGGGCGAAGCTCACGCCAGTGCTGGTCGCGATCAGAGTCGCCCTCACCTTCGCAGGCGGAGGGGCATCGCCCTTGGGCGCCTCGTGCAGTCTAGGGTCACGAAAAAAGGCTTTCCCGAGAATGAGCATGATCGCCGCCATCGTGAAACCGAAGAACGGAGAAACGAAGAGCGCGATCCCGATATCCGTTGCCTTGCTCCAGTTCACGCCTTCGGCGATCGGCTTGCCGGAGACGTACGCATGCGCCAAGCCGATCCCTAGGATCGATCCGATCAGCGTGTGGGAGCTCGACGAAGGCAAGCCGAAATACCAGGTCCCGAAGTTCCAGATAATGGCGCCCGTCAGGAGAGCGAAGATCATCGCCAGGCTCACGGCAGCGTGATTGCCCGCCACGAGCTCGGCCGGAAGAAGCTTGAGGATACCCATCGCGACGGCGGTGCCGCCGATGAAGACACCGAG
>CAYNDM010000421.1:0-2033 GCA_964395265.1 uncultured Bacteriovoracaceae bacterium | reverse complement strand
TTTCACTAAAGAAGGATGCATTGATCTCATGCTGCGTGTGCTCTTTATTGAAGACTCGGACGACTTTCGAGAATTCGTGATTCGACAGTTAAGATCCCATTACGAGTTCACGACGGCCTCGACTCTCAAAGAGGCGCGCCAACGCCTGAAAGACAAGCCGTACGACTTGGTTTTATTGGATGTGACTCTCCCAGATGGCTCCGGAATCGAGTTCTGCTCGGAGCTGCGCAATTCCGAGCAGGCCTTCATGACTCCCGTGATCTTTCTCACCGGGAACATCGCAACCGAGGCGAAGGTCGAAGGCCTGGACATCGGTGCGGATGACTACATCACCAAGCCCTGCGAGATTCGCGAGCTCAGGGCCCGAATGGAAGCTCATGCCCGCCATGCGTCCGTTCGCTAACCACCTTCATCGCTCGCCGCCTTCTTGATCAGCCACCTTCAGCAAGGACTCTCGCCAGAACCTCCCGCATCGGTTCGTCGATCGCATGCCCCGAACGAGCAAGCGGGTGATAATAGGCCTCCACGCCCCGCGCCCGCAATTTCTCGATCTGCGCCCGGGAATCCTCTGCCTTGACCACTTTGTCCTGATCGCCATGAATCGCGTCCATACGAAAGGAGATCGACCCCGCGATCTCATCGCTCAAGAACGCGCTAGCCAAGCCCACCACTTGTCGGACGCCTTTCAGCTCTTGCGCCGCGACCGGAGCGAGATACCCTCCTTGCGAGAAACCGATCAGCTTTTTGGGAGAAGCCTGATAGCCCAGCTCCCGGATCAACGACCTGAGATACTCGGAAGCGATCTCCATATCGATGAAGTACTCGTCTGATTTCGGATCGTAAAAATACCAGGAATAGCCGACGCGATACCCCTCTCCGTGGCGCTCCGGAAGCGGATACGGACCGTTTGGCGAAAGCACGGCCCAATCCTTCGGCAAAGCGGGCTCAAGATGCCTGAAGATCTGAGATCCCGTGCGCTGATAGCCGTGCAAGAGCACCAAGAGACCGCTCGGGCGTTCAGGTGCTTTCAGGACGTAGTCCGCGATCAGGCTCCCCTGAATCTTCTTTCTCTCGACCTGCATGACTCATCCGGCTCCGCTCAACCGTCTCCTCAAAGAGTTTGCAGAAAAGCGACCAAGGCCATCTTATCCTGCCAACTCAGCAACTCCCGGCCGTTTTCGAGGAAGATCCCCTCGTCATGGCCCATTCGGCCGGAGCCTGGACGCGAGGTATCAAACAATCTCTTCGCGTCGCGCTTCCACTCCGGCGGCGTGTTCTCGCCCAGAGGATAGCCGTTGCAGGCCGGGTCGAAGCTTTTTTGCGGATCGTCCGCCTCACCCATATAGAAAGTCTTGGGCCGCCTCTCGCCTGCGGCGAGAACGGCGCAGAGACTCGGAGCCGAGTTATTGTGAAAATAAGGCCAGCGGGCCCAGATCCCAACGAGCGGCGGAGGGACATAGCCCTTCTTCGAGGTGTCCACGCGGATGCCGCGCGAGCGGGAGATCTCAAGAGGATTCAATGCCTGCTCCAGGGACACCATGCCCTGGTACCGTCCCGGATCCGTGCCGACGTCGATCACCGGGGTGCGCGGATGGTACTTCACTTCAAGCGTCCGGATCTGCTCTTTCCATGGCAATGATGCGGCCCCAGGTTGGCTCCAGGCCTTGACATAAGTTCCGTGGCATCGGGCGCATCGATCCATGAAGATCCTCTCGCCCTGAATGGCTCGCGAGCGATCGATGGTCTCGGCCGCGAAAAAATCCTCGTACCTGGGGGCTTCGCTGGAGAATACCGCCGTGGTCAGATCGCGAATGATCTGCGGATTGCGATCCAGCCAGCCCTCGAGTTCTCTCAGGTTCGTTCCCCGGCCGATCTCATTCCAAAGCAGGTTGGTGTAGATCGGGTTGCCTGAAACGACGGATCCGTCCAATAGCCAGCGGGTCTTGTACTTGAGGTTCCACCAGGGAGCGGGTTTGCTGTCCGCCGCGTGACGATCCAGAAGGTCCGCGCGAGGAGAAGCCGCGTTTCTAGGG
>CAYNDM010000420.1:0-2053 GCA_964395265.1 uncultured Bacteriovoracaceae bacterium | reverse complement strand
TCGTAATTCCCAAGCTATGCGCAGTCCGGGTTTTATTGCCGTGGTTATACGCCAAAGTCCGCAAGATATGGGCCTTTTCAACGTCATCTAGGGACATTTCGACATTAAACTCGCCCGATTCGACCTTGCTTTTGGGCACGCGGATATTGAATGGGATATCCTCAAGGCGGATTTCGTTATTCTCGGCGAGGATCTTGAGTCGTTCGATCGTGTTTTGAAGCTCTCGGATATTGCCGGGCCACTCGTACTTGTTGAACACATCGTAGACCCTGGGATCCACCTTGCGGATCTGCTGTGCCGAGCCGCCGAAGCGGGAGTTCTTCAGGAAGAAGTCCACCAGCGTGGCGATGTCTTCCCTTCGCTTGCGAAGAGGCGGCATGCGAAGGGTGATGGTGTTGAGGCGATAGTACAGATCCTCCCTGAAGCGGTTCTCCTTCACCTCGGTCTCGAGATCGCGGTTAGTCGCGCTCAGTACGCGCACGTCCACCTTGATCGGCTTCTTGCCACCGATGCGGTAGAACTCGCCTTCTTGCAGGAAGCGAAGAAGCTTCGCCTGGATGCCCAGGGACATCTCGCCGATCTCGTCGAGAAAGAGCGTTCCGCCGTCGGCGGTCTCGCAGAGTCCGATTTTCTGCGCGATCGCTCCAGTGAATGCTCCTTTTTCGTGCCCGAAGAGTTCTGACTCGAGAAGCGACTCCTGCAAGGCGCCGCAGTTCACGGTCACGTAGGGCTGATCCGCGCGGTCGCTCTTGAAGTGGAGCCTGCGGGCGATGAGCTCTTTTCCCGTACCGCTCTCGCCCTGGATCAGGACGCTCGCGGTGGTGGGTGCGATCTTGTCGACCATGGCCAGGATATTGAGGATCGCGGGGCTCTTGCCCACGATTTCCATGGCCTTGTTGTCGTGATTGACGAGGTTTTTGAGCGCCTTGTTTTCTTTCTGAAGAAGTTTCTGCTGCTCGAGGATGCGCTGATGGGCGCGGCGAAGCTCGAGGGTCTTCTCTTCCACGGTTTTCTGGAGAGTCTGGTTGAAGCTTTTGGCGTCCCTGTACAGCTTCTGGTTGGTGAGGGAGACGGCGACCTGCGAGGCGACCGCCTCGAGCGTGACGACGTCATCCTCGTCGAACGCCCCTGCCTGGTCGCTTTCGACCGCGAGCGTGGCTACGATCTTGCCGTCCTTGATCACGGGCACGCAAAGCTCTGAAAGAGTCGCCACGGGTATCGAAAGGCTCGTGAAGTTCGGGTCGTTCTTTACATCGTTGCAGAGGTAGCTTTTTTTGGTGCGGATCACCTGGCCGATGATGCCTTCTCCCGCGCGAAAGGTGTGACCGATCTTCAGGTGATGGTCGTAAGCGCCGGCTTGGGCGCGAAGCACGGCCGAGGAGTCCTCTTCGACGCTCCAGAAATGGATGCTGTAGTAGTTGAACTTGATCTGGATGATGTTGACGATCTCCTGGTAGAAATTCTCGGATTCCAGAAGGCTCTGGAGCTTGGTGGAGATCTCATTGAGAAGGCGCAGCTGTTTTGCCTGCTTTTGCACCGACTGCGCTGATGTAGTTTCGAACGGCACCATGAAGTTAATTCCTCCAGCGTGCTTCTGCACGTGGGCAGGCGGCATAATAGATTTTTTACATGGCTGCGTCAAGAAAAAATGGACTATTTTGATCCGGAAATAGAGCCTGGAAAGCGACACTCCGAGAGAAGTCACCCAAATACGCACGCGTAAACTCCTTAGTCAGTCGCTCAGCCTGCGAAGGGGCTCATTATTGCCTATTTGTATGAAATGATGAGCTAAATTATATGATAATTATAGTCTAGTATGGTCTGGGCGTTGCTCTGATTAAGAAGTTGGTAGAGAGCCGAAGGAGAGAAAATGCGCCCATTCAACAAGATCATCATCGTCACCCTTTCTTCGGTCTTGGGTATCGGAGTCGCGGTCTTTGACCGATCGGAGGCCACACGTAGGCCCGCTTCCCACGCTAGCGCGATCAACCAAGACCCATCGTTTGTATCCAAGCTGGACCTCGCGACTCTGCGGAAGCTTTTCCCGGAGGGA
>CAYNDM010000419.1:0-2055 GCA_964395265.1 uncultured Bacteriovoracaceae bacterium | reverse complement strand
CTACTCCTGCGGCTCGAACACGGCGAAGAGCTCTTTGCGACCAGGCCAGTGCTCTCGGGCGGCGCGCAGGTACTCCTCGGCAAGTTCAGCTCTGCCGACTTCGAAAAGATAGCGGATCAACCAATAGTAAAGCACCGGATCCTTCAGGCCTCCCTGAGCGAGCACCATGGCGTGGCTCGCGACCTTGACCAGATCCACTTCGGTGCATCGGTAAAGAAGGAACTCGGCGACCTTGAAGTCGTCGCTTGTCCTCATCGTCGGCGAGAACCGGTTCAATGTCGCCGCGGCGTCATCGAGGCGCTCCGCTTCGACGAATGCCGCCACGATCTCCCGGAGAAAGCCCGCTCTTCCCGCGGCGCTCACGGCAGCATGGATCAGGAGCTCGCGGCCCGCCTCGGTTTCTCCACGCTTGAGAAAGTGCTTTCCGCCCACGATCAGCGACGCGCAGACGTGTCGAACCAGCTCCTCTTCGCGAACGTCGAGCTCCTTGAACGACTCGTAGTGCCTCGGCAGATCAGTGAAGCTCCCGGTGATCACGGCCAGCGTCAGGGACTTGGAGAGAAGTCGCGAGCTGCCGGGATATAGCTCCAAGAGGGATCGCGCGACCGTATAAGCCTCTTTCCAGCGGCTGTTCCGATTCAAGATGTCGAAGAGCGCGAGCTGCAAGTCATAGTGAACGGGGTTGAGCCGCAAGCCCCGCTTCAATGTCGCTTCCGCTTCGGCGATCTCGCCGGTCTCGATCAAGGCCTTGGCCCGATAATACAATGCAAGCGTGGGCTTGGCGTGAAGGTATGCGGCTTTATTGAAAAGCTCGAGCGCCTCGACGTACTGGCGCTGCGCGATCTGGGCCAGCCCTTCGTCGAGGGTCACCGAGTAGATGTTTGGCTCGAGCTTGCCCTTGATGACCTGAAGCAGGCCCTGTCTGAATTCCTCGGGAGAAAAAGTCTTTGATGCGCAAAGGTCAATGTGAACTTCGAGGCCGGGGAATACCGCCTGCAGCCTCGGATCCGACGCCAACAGGATACTCACGCGCTCCGCCCTGGGCACGCGCGAGGCGAATTCCTCCGCCAGCTCCACTCCAGTGCAGGCTCCCAGAGCGTAGGCTGTCACCAGCACCTGGCGCTCCCCCGATCCGAACCCCCACCGGGCGGCATCGGCGTCGCCGACAATCAGAATCCTGGAGGTTCTAGCCCCTTCGCCGACGAGAAACTTCGCGACGCGGGCTCGGGAGGAAGCCACGGGATCGACGATCAGGATCCCTGCCTGTCCCAAAAACTCCTTCAACGGTTGGTACCTGATCCCGCTCCCGCCCTCCAGGTCGGAATCGAAGACATTCTCGTCAAACACCTGGGCGCTCCTTCGATGCTCGTCTCAAAAGCATAGCACTCCGGGGTCCGAAATCACCCGAGGAGCGAGAGCGGCCGAAGAAAAAAAGAATCAGGAGAACCCGAAAGCGACGTCAAATAACCGCCGCTTCGCCGGCTTCAGGTATTTTGGCCTGGCTTCAGGTCGATCTCCCCGACCACGGCACGATTGACCTCGAGATCCGCCTTGGCCCTCAGCTGCTTCAGCACGCTTTCGTACAGGGATCGCTCCTTCTGTCCGACGAGCTTGGCCATGATCTTCTCGCGCTCCTGATCGAAGCCGGCGAGATCAGCCTTCTTGCTTTCGCTCACCACGGCGACCACGATTCCCGACGCGATCGAGTACGACTTGGCCTTTCCACCCGCTCCGATCGGGGAGTCCTCGCTGAAAGCGTCCGTCAGGAGCTCCTTGGCGTCTCCGACTCCGGGAATGACTTTCAGGGTCCGGTTAAAGAGGCCGGTGCTCCGGACCTGCAGGCCATAGGGCTTCAGGATCGCGTTCACGCGAGCATCGGAAGCGCTCGCCGTCGTCATCACCGCCGCCACCTTCGTCGCCACGTCTTCGCTGATCTTCTTCAGCTGGTCGGATTTGCCGGCGGCGACCAGCTCCCTAGCAATCTCGGTTTTGACGTCGTCGAACTTCTTCCCTTTGTACACAGTTTCTTTCTTGCGATCGAACACGCCTTGCGCC
>CAYNDM010000418.1:0-2061 GCA_964395265.1 uncultured Bacteriovoracaceae bacterium | reverse complement strand
GAGATGACTTCGACGAAATACCATTTGTAAGGAAGAAGACCGGTCAACGTCACCACGTGGAACGTGCTCAACGTCGTATCCTCCGGTGTGGATTGATCGATATCGAACAACCCGTATTTCACCTGTGAGGTCGCCGGCTCATCGGTCAACCACATGATCTTCGCCGAAGTCGAGGTGATCTCGACGATCGTCAGAGACGAGATAACGGGCCCGGTCCCGTCATCAACGGTCGGAGGAGTCGGAGCCGCGCCCGAAAGCGGCGAATCGGGATCGTTCGGCACCTGGCAAAGCTCGGTGTAGTAGGTTCCCTCCAAGATCAGCTCAGGCCCTTGCACCTGATTGCCGACGGAGCGCGCGGAAGTCAGCTCCTCGCCGTACGCGACCGCCAAGCTCCCCGCGATGGCCACATTGAGCTTGCCTTGCGCGATCAGGCTTCTGAGCTTGGTGGCTCCCAACATGGCCACCAGATCCAGCACGACATCCGTCTGGGTCTCGTTCGCCGGGATCGAGCTCACAAACGAGCTCCAGGTGCTCGTTGCGGCGCTCGAAGTGACCCACTCCTCCACCACCGAGGTCGCTCGCGAGACATCGAACCCTGACTCAGCCACGCCGACGCCGTTGACGACGATGGCTGAAGTCCCACTTGCGGCTCTCTTGACCCTGAGCCGTAGCTTGCCTTCGGTGATCGAGACGTTCTGTTCGTCGACCTTGGGCCAATTGGCATCGAAGTAGAATTCGAGCGACTGATCCGACGCCCGCGAATTGTTCCAGGAGGCGTAGGGATTCCTCACCGTTCCGTTGAAGGAGGCGGTCCCGATCGAATTGCCGTCGTTGTGAAGGAAAACGTTTTGAAACGAGTAAAGCGGGCTGGTGCTGCAGCTCAGTGCGGCAGAAGAGACGGTGTAGCCCTTGAGAACCAGGTAGGCCTGATAGACCGGAGAATCGTCCGCCGTGACCACGGGCAGGTAGCCGTCATTCAGTACGTCGTAGGGAGACAGAGGAGTGTAGGTCAGAAGGTCCGAAATGCTCAGGTCAAAAGTGTTTCGCTCCCCGTGCTTGTAATGCGAAAGGGACCAGTCGATGTAATAGGTGTTCTTCTGCGGGGCCGAGCTGAAATGATCGGTTCGATGAGTGATGTAGGGTGAGGAATTGTCGACGTTGCCGTCGTAAGGCCTTCCCGAAACCACGCCATCGACGAAGACCCCTTCGGTATCCGTCGTGTCGCGCGAGGTATCCATCACGATATTAGCGCTGGCCAGCTGGAAGTTGTTCGGAGGATACGAGAACGTGAAGTCAAAAGCGGTCTGGGTGTTTTGCTGAGGAGTGTCTCCGATAGTGAGGACCGGATATGTGTTGAATGGCATAGTCCCGGTGAAACCAGGGATCCCGCCTCCCGCAGGGGCTTCGATGATCTGAGTGACCTGAAAGAGCGCCTTTGGCGGATCCAGATTTCCGTTCCCGGTCGATGTCACCGCGGGTTTTCCGATGAATCCCGGAGCCGGGTAAAAAGGCAGCGCCTTCCCCGCGCAGCCGCCGGAGATCAGCGCCAGCACCACCGCGGCCGGCCCACCGATGATCAAGTGGATTCTTCCCTGATGAGTTCCACTGAAAATCGAATTCATGCCTCCATTTTAGCGACTTTATGTGTTGAATATAAATTTTTCTAAACTTAAATAATCTCGTTTTTATTGCTTTTTTAGTGGGTTTTTGTGAAGTAATAGCAAATTGTTAATTCTAATTAACAAAAATCAAAAAAAGCTTCTTAGGCGCTATCCAGACCCCAGAACCAAAACGAGGACGGAAGCTCCTCCTCCCTCTTTAGGCGCGCCAAACAAAGAGGTTCTAGAAACGCCTGGGACGAATCGAGCGAAAGATAAGGAAGAAGCTCGGGAGGCGAAAGAATCTCGAGCGCTACCCCCTGATCGACTCCCCATCGCAGCAAGGGCAGAAGCAAGTCCCTCTCCCCTCCCCACTCGTGCGCAATCAAAGGAAGGTCAATCCCCTTACCGACCCCCAAATAAGCCAAAGCCCGAAACCGGGGCCGGGACTAGGACACCCAGC
>CAYNDM010000417.1:0-2065 GCA_964395265.1 uncultured Bacteriovoracaceae bacterium | reverse complement strand
CGCTTGAAGAGCGGCCCAATCCGCTTCGCCCCAATCTCGATTACAAATCAGGGTGGGGGCGAACCCTTTTGAGTCTCGGCCCCTTCTTAAAGCCGCTGTCACCGATGCCCCTGAACCCTAGAAACCCTTTAGAATCTCTAAACCTTTCAAGCTGTCCAAGCTTTCGACAGGCGTATTCAGCAGAGGCCGGAACCGGCTCCCGATGGCCCTAAGAAAGCAATTTTCAAATAAGCTTTATCTTTTTGATTTTATTTGTTTTTTTAAGCAAGCAGCCCCCTTGGAGCCCATTGGCACCCACCTTGCCTTATGAGTTCATTGAGAGAGTGTGAGAGAAGTTATGAGCTATTCAGTACGAACCCCCAATTCGACGTCATCGCCGAGCTCCCCTTCCTTGCGCGCGCGCCTTCTTTTGGCTGCAGCGCTGATGACCGGTCTCGTGACCTCGGGATGCGGCAGACAAGCGTTCGTGGTGGGCCGCAATACCACCGCTCAAAGCGCGCCCGGCACGTTTTTCATTCCGCCTAAAGTCGATTTCCTTCTCGTTCAAGACGACACGGGATCCATGGCAGAATCTCATGCGCACCTTGCCGCGCAGATGCCGGAATTCCTGAAACAGCTTGAAAAAAAGGGCTGGGACTTCCACTTCACGGCCACAGCGCTCACGAACGATCAGCGCCCCATCACCCAAATCGCGGGATCCCGCTATGACGCCAACTGGGGCCCGCTTTGGACTCCCGCTTATCCAGGGATCGACCCCGATCATCCCGACTCGGGCATGATCTTCCCCCAGTTCTTCCGGAAGATTTCGAATTTCTCCGAGTTCCTCTCGCACGGCGAGATCAACAACTCACTGGGCGGCTATGAGCCGGGCTTTCTGACGATTCACGATGCCTTGTTCAACCGCCTGGCTGATACGAGCTTTCACCGCAAAGACTCGGTGCTGGTCGTGCTGGTCGTCGGCAACGGCAATGATACCTCCTTGGTCAATATGTGCCGCAGAAGCGATGATCTGGAGGTGCCCTGCGAGCAGATCCAGCGCCCTGCCTGCACTTCGCTCAACCAAGTCACCGACGTCGTCAACAACGCGAACTGCGCGAGCGCAAGCCTGAGCTTCAATGCCTTTCTCAGCGAGTTCAAGCAGGCTCGGAGCAACCCGAAGCAGGTCAAGTTCTACTCGGCGGTGGCCGATAGCCCCAACTACTCAGGCACCTGCCTCGCGGGCAACTCGCGAGCCGGCGTCAGGTACAAGGCGATGTCCCAGGCCCTGGGCGGCCGCTCCTTCGACGTCTGCACCCGGAGCATCACCTCGGTGCTGTCCTCGCTCTCGAGCGAGCTCCAGGCTCAGCGAGTCTCTTTCGAGACTCGTTATCTGTTCCTCGAAGAGGAGCCGGACCCGAATACGATCGAGGTCACCCGCTACAGGAACGGCCAGGCCGAACTGCTCCCCGAAGATCCCGACAACGGCTGGACCTATGTGGGCTATGTCGAGAACGTCTACGCCATCGATGCGCCGATCGAGCTCAATCTCTCGAGCGGATGGGCGATCCGGCTCAACGGCAACGCCAAGCTCATCGGCGACGATCGGGCGGACGTGTCCTACAAGTCGGCCGGTGTATCTGACTCCGTTTCCAACTGAGCGCTGGTTCCAACTGAGCGCCGGCTCCAACTGATCCGCTGGCCGCCCCTCATGGTATGCGAATTGCTCCCCTCAGCAGGAGTCAGCTGTGACTTTCTGCGAGGATTTATGGCGAGAAGACTCTCTCTTGGCTTCGTAACCGGCTTCGGATTGGGCGTTGGCGTAGGCGCCGGCATCATGTACTTTCTCGATCCGGATCGAGGACGCAGACGCCGCTCGCTCGCGAGAGACCAAGTCGTTCACATGGGCCATCAAAGCCGCGCTTTGGCCGCGAAGAAGAGCCTGGATCTTTCTCATCGGATCCAGGGCATCATCGCCGAAGGATTCGCGCAGCTTCGGAACGAGCCCGTCGACGACTCCGTCTTGAAAGCGAGGATCCGCTCCAACCTCGGCCATGTCTCCCCTCATCCCCATCCAGTGGACTTCGAA
>CAYNDM010000416.1:0-2065 GCA_964395265.1 uncultured Bacteriovoracaceae bacterium | reverse complement strand
TCTTGGGAATTACGATAAAAACCCTTTACAACAAGCTCCATCGTTACGGTATTCTCAGCCCGCAACAGCCGGAGAGCTCATCCGAGGCGGCCAACCCAGGCAACCAGGAAGTTCTAGTATAAAGACAAAGCAAGGAGAACCTCATGGCACCTAAAGCGAAGAAAGCAGCTAGCTCCAGCAAAAAGGAAGCAGCAGCTCCAGCAGCTAAGGAGAAAAAAGGAAAAGCCGCCGCGGCGAAAGCAGCCGAAGCGGAAGTCGCCCAGACAGCCGAGCTCGATCCGGATGCCGCGGAAGAGGCCGAGGACGCACAAGAAGAAGCGGCAGCCCGCAGCTCAAGCGGCGGAAACGCAGCCGCGCTCGCTGCCGCAGGCGGTACAACCGAGATGTCCGCTTCATTCAAGAACTTCCGCCACCACCCGGACATGGAGAACTTCTACCGCTTTATCTATGAGAATGATCTGCGGCACGAGGCATTGGAGATCATCGAGCAGATCATGATCGAAAAAGCGCAGCGCAGAGCCGTGAAGATGGCCAAGTCCCAGTCTCACTGAGAAAGATTGGACTGAGTCTTGAGTTTCACTTTGAACGAGCCCGTTTGCCTGGATGGCAACGGGCTTTTTCATTTTCAGGCGTCGACCCCCGTTCAACCAGAGTTTCCATTTGCTTTTGATAATGCACGGCGATAAGCGCTAATTCCTACTCATTATCCGGCTATGCCCTGATGCAAAAGGAGTCCGTCATGCATAACAAGACTTTCTCTTTGTTCCTGTGCGCTTATCTTGGAGCGTCGTCCGCCTTCGCTTCAGATCGACTGGTAACAGTCGATGAGCTCGCCTCGATCGAGCACAGTTGCAACAACGAGGTCGTACGAAAATTCACGAGTTCATATCTTTCTGGAAGCGATGCCAATCTCAACCCTGAGGACAAAGTTTACTACATTCCTGCCGTGATCGATCAGTACATCGATCTTCAACTTCTTGTGTCTCTGTTCTGTCGCGTAGGAGGGACCATGGATCAAGAGGACGCAGGCAGCTGCATCATCAGGGTCTTGACTGAGGTTTATCCAATTGGTTTCAGCCTCATTGTCACCTCCGAGGAACCTGACTTCGACAGCTGGCTGGCATCGAATGAATTTTTTCGGAACACGCGGGCCTGGGCTGGGCGCGCCAAGTACTACTTCGAAAGCCGTATGGAAGATCAAACAGACTGGCCCTTCGAAAAGAAGCCTACCAATAGACCGCAAATTCTGACTGGGAAGCTGATTCAACCGCGGGATTCCGTCGGCAATCCCATCGGCGAGCCTGGCTATGAATTAAGCAGCCTGCAAGTGGTCCCGGCGGACAACGAGCGGGTGCAACTCGTTCGCTACACCAATGAAGGCAAGACCCAGACCGACGCGACCGTGGAAACCGGGGCATGGTACCAATGCTTTAGCGAAGGCGTCGCCAAGCTGGAGAACTAACACGACCCCAGATCCACCGGGACTGCATCAGCGACCCAATCCTGGCCAGGGTGCGCTAGCGGGGATCCACGGTTTCAGAGCACTCGAAGGAAGGAATGTCCTCCTCTTGATCTATTTACTCTTGCTGCGCCCTCGGGGCGAGGAGTACATTCCTTCCATCCTATGAAAAAGACTTACCTTTTGACCCCTGGCCCTACTCCCATCCCCGAGTCCGTGCTCTCGACCTTCGCTCAGCCGGTCATCCACCATCGGACACCGGGATTTCAGGCGCTCTTCGAAGACGTCAAGAGCAGCCTCAAGTACATCTTCCAAACCAAGCAGGACGTGCTGCTCCTGGCCTGCAGCGGGACCGGGGCGATGGAAGCCGCGGTAACCAATCTTTTCAAGCGCGGCGACCAGGTCATTACGATCAACGGGGGTAAGTTCGGAGAGCGTTGGACCAGGCTCGCCAAGGCTTACGGGTTGAAACCCATCGAGATCCTCCTCGCGCCTGGTGACTCGATCGAGCCCAAGCAGCTCGAGGAGACCGTTCGCGCCAATCCGAAGGCGAAAGGTATCCTGTTTCAGGCGTCGGAGACTTCGACCGGCGCGCGCATGCCCACG
>CAYNDM010000415.1:0-2094 GCA_964395265.1 uncultured Bacteriovoracaceae bacterium | reverse complement strand
GTCCACGGTCTTGGCCAGGCCCGCGGCGATCGCGAGAAGCGTCTTTCCGGTCCCAGCCTTCCCGTCCAGGATGACGAGGTTGATATCGTCGTTCAGGAGCGCATCGATGGCGAATGCCTGCTCGGCGTTCTTGGGAAAGATCCCCCAAAGGCCTTCAGTGGGCTTGATCACGGGCACGATGCAATCGAGTTCCTTTGAGAATCGCCCCATCGCCGTATGATTCGGGTTCAGAGCGTCCTTCAGGATCACGTACTGGTTCGGCTTGAGCGGCTGGCTGGAGTCTTTGTACGCCAGACGCTTCTGCGAATAGAATTCATCGACCAGGTGGGAATCTACCGTCAAGGTCACGGTCCCGCTATAGAGCTGGTCCGGCTCCACGCTCGAAGGCTCGTAGTCCTCGGCGATGACGCCCAAGGCGTCGGCTTTGATTCGCAGGTTGGCGTCCTTGGTGACGAAAACCACCGGCCGTTTGGGGTGCTCCTTTTTCAAAGTGATCGCCAGAGCAAGGATCCGGTTGTCCGCCTTGTCCATGGGCAGTTCCATCGGAAGCGGATGCTGACCGCCCAGCTCGACGGTGAGCAACCCGCCGTTGGGAAGCTTCACGCCCTTGGAGAGCTCCCCATCCTTGCGCATATCATCGATGACGCGTGAAAAATGGCGGGCATGCCGACCGTTTTCACTCATCTCCCTTTTGAAGCGATCGACCTCCTCGACCACCACGATGGGTATGACCACATCGTTGTTCCCGAACTTGAAGATGGCTTGGGGGTCGAAGAGCAGAACGTTGGTGTCCAACACAAATGCTTTGCGCAATTGGGCCTCCTTGGCTCAGGTGCACCGGCTTAGCCGATTTCCCTGCAAGAGTATCCATTCGCCTCAGGAGTGTCAAACCCCCGACACGACGAAAAGCCCCTCTCGTCCAGGAAGGAAGCTCGGGTCGATGATCGGGCTTTGGCCCGAGAGTCGCGCTCTAAAGATCGAGTTTCAGGGAAAAGCGCAGGACCCAGCGTCGCATCGAGTCCTGGAAAGCGTAGCTGCCTTGCTCCTCGGCGTAAGACAACGCCGTGACCCGGAACAGCCACAAGTCGACGCTCGCTCCGTACGTCAAGCTCACTTGGTTGATCCCGCCGTACAGACTGACCATCGGGAGGATCACGCCCAAGCCCACGTGGGTCTTCTTGCGCCAGTCGGTTTCCTCGAGGAGGTGCTGGTAGTCGTAAGCCAACACGACGCTCGAGTACCTCAGGTCGTATTGCGCGGCGACGCCGACCGAAAGGTTGTTCTTCACCGGTGCGGCCATTTCCCCGAAGGAAGTATCGCCGATATCCGTGAACGCCACTCCCGAGCTCAACGTCAGCCGATCCATGAGCTTGAACCGGTATTGCGAGCCCAGATCCAGACCCAGCCCCATTCCGAAGTTCCCGCTCACCTCGCTCAAGGTCGAGGGACCGATCGAAAGAATCTGGCTCAGCGACAAGGTATTGTAACCGCCGCGACGCCAGAGGACCTTTCCTCCGATACCCAGCCTGAGCTCGCTGCGGCTTCGTCTCCGGCCCCCGAGCTTGAAGCCGTAGGCCGCCTGCCCCCCGTTCGTCGTCTGATAACCCAAGGTGAGCTGCGGAAGCGCCTTGTTTTCGGCCAAAACCGCGTACTGGCCGTCAACGAGGACCGACACCCCGAAGTTGGGCATCAAAAGCGTGGGCGTGAGCATGACCTGAGAGTAGATGTTCTTCCCCATCAGCACGTTCAGGGTCTCGGGGCTGAGATTGCCGAACGCCTCGGCGGACTCGGTGAAGGAGGCCACCAGATCGGTTGACACGGTCAGGTCGGCGGCGACGTAATGAAACTGTGCCTTCTCGTTTCCCGCCAGCCCGGCCGGGTTCAGAAAGATCGCCTGTTCGTCGTCGACGATCGCGACGTAGGCGCCTCCCATCGCTTGGGCTCGAGCGCCGCGGTAAAGGGGCCGAAGCTCTCCCGCCCAGCTTTCTTTCTCTCCGGGGTTCGCGACGGCGAGGATCAGGGCCGCGACGCCAATCAGCCTTGTCGCATGAGGCCCGGCCCGATCCCTAATTGCCATACCCCACCGTGTTATCG
>CAYNDM010000414.1:0-2105 GCA_964395265.1 uncultured Bacteriovoracaceae bacterium | reverse complement strand
GTCCTACGATTGCATTTAGTCACCGGCATGAACAAACGATTGAAGAACGTCCTTTGGGTCGGGCCCTGCCTTGTCGCGTCTATTGCGCTGGCAGGATGCGGAGATGATAACGACAACGGAGCCATGGAGAGTGGGGCTCCATCCGCCGAAGCCCTGGGCGGCTTCAGTTTCGGATGCGAGAACCAGGCTCCGGGCCAACAACAGCAAAAACAGGTCCCGTTCCAACAACAACAGGCCTGCGTCCAACAAAGTCAGCAGCGCCAGAAGTTCGTGTTTCAAGACGCGAAAGTTGCCGATTTCGAGATCATCCTGGATTGCCGAAACAACCAAGTCATCGTCGAGCATAAAGGAAAAGATCGTGAACGAAGGACCTTGCCGATTCAGCAAAGCGGCAAAGTCGATGGCTCGCTCCAGTTTCAACAGCTCGTTCAGGACGATGGCAAAGGTACGGGAATTTGCTGGGTCGCGTACATCGTGAAATTCGACGGGACCGCTCAATGCGAAGCGCCGCAGATCGATCAACCCGGGACAGCTCCAGGCAATGGAGACTTCGCTCAGAGGCTTGAGATCACGACCGAAGTGGAGTTCAACGAAACCACGATCAACGCGCTCGAAGCGGCCGGAGTGCTGGATGACGAAGAAAACGAGGGAAGCGACGAGCCAGGCGAGACTGGTGTGCCGAGCCCGACTCCAAACGGAAGTCCCAGCCCAAGCCCAATGCCTTCTCCCGGCTCGAGTCCAGTAGGAAGTCCTACTCCTAGTGCCAGCCCGAATCCGACTCCAGCAAACTCGCCAACACCTCAACCCACGGTGACCGTGACGCCGGTCAAAGTCTGTATCGTCGAGAACCCATGTCCGATCGTGAGCAAGACCGATCTGAGCTGTCCCCCGACTCAGACGCAACCTTGAGGCACGCCGGACCGGGAACGTAGCCTGCGCTCCTACAGAGCGACGAGCGCGGGAAAATCATAGAAAGGGAAGCCCACGGCGGCTTCCCTTTCCTCGTGAGTTTTCCTTTCCTCGCCGGTTTTCCTCTCCTGAATGAACCGGAACATCTCATCTAGACTCACGCCGCGAATTATTGGAAGGTGGGGCTATGAAATCCCTGATCGCGCTTTTCTTTTCAGCCCTGATCGATCCATCCTGGGCCACTGCCGCCGGCGGATCGCTCCAAGGCAAGATCCTGATCAGCGAGAAACTCCGTAAGCAGATCGCGCCGACCGCTGTGTTGTACGTAATCGCCAGACCCGCTGACGGGAAGGGCCCTCCCTTGGCGGTCAAACGCATCACTCAACCCTTCAAGTTTCCGATCAGCTTCGTACTCAGCGGCGCGGACGTCATGATGCCTGGCGTCCTCTTCGAAGGCAAAACGGCGATCAGCGCGAGGTTGTCACAGGCAGGCTCCGCGACTCCGGTGAATCCGGGCGATCTCGAAAGCTCTTCGAAACCCGTGATCGCCGAAGTTGGAAGCTCCAAGCCGATCGTCGTCACGCTCGACAAGGTTCGCTGAGTGAAGCCTCAGAACATTCGGCGATCTCGCTTGTAAAGCACGGATCCGCTCTCGGCGTCGACCACGATCTGCTTTCCCCGCACCATGAAGTCGTAGGCATGCCGAGCTTCCTGGGCATCTCCCGTGCGTCGACCGGGAGTAAGCCAGAGAACTCGCGCCCCACCCTCGACTCGAACGCGCCCGGAGGCGCCAGCGCTTTCTTGCGCCTTAAGCTCAGCCTCGCCGAGCGAAAGACGCTGTTGATTGCTCACGTGAATCGCAGGGACATAATTGGAGCTCAACTCGATCAGCTCTCCATGAGGCCCAAGGTCGACGGTCACGCCCCCTGCTGGCGCAAGCTCGATGCCGTCGTGCACTTCCTGGAAAAAAACCTGGGCCGAGGTCGAGTCCCCGCGCGCCACCGATTCTCCCAAGGGCAGCTCCTCGCGGATCCCCAAAAGCTCCCTGGCCGAGTCGATCACCTCGCGCGCGCGCTTGACCGCGCCCTTGGGATCAGAGGGATCAAAGGGCCGACTCGCAGGGACGCCCCGGCCCGGTTTGCCTCGAATCGTGAGGAGCTTTCCTTGCTCATCGAAATCCTCCGTCAGCTCCTATC
>CAYNDM010000413.1:0-2120 GCA_964395265.1 uncultured Bacteriovoracaceae bacterium | reverse complement strand
CCTGCTGCCCAGCGATAGACGGCCAACAGGATTGCGTTGGCCGTCGAGAAGGAGATCGAGGTCCCACTCGGCGGGCTTGCCGGGGACTTGTGAAACCCAAAAGAGGTTCTGATTCACGGTGGGCTTAGAACCCTCGATCGAGTCCGTACGCTTTCCCTCAGGGGCGAAGGCGAGAAGGCTCTCAGGGTTCTTTGTCGATGGGCTGGCAAAGAGCACCTTCGCATCCGGATATCGATGCGATGCTAGCTCTAGGACCTGCTGCAGGAGTATCCCTCGGCGGCTGGCTCCAATCTGCTGCGCTTCATCAATAATGATCAGGTCGGCGGGCGAAAGGCTTTCGCTCTTGAGAAGATACAGGTGGAAGCGTTCCTGCGTGTAAACGTAAATGCGGTGGGCGGTCGCGGTTGCGAACGAGAGCGGCAACGTCGTGATCGAGATGTCCGCCCGCCCCCTCGCGACCAGCCGGCGGAGATCGGCTTCGACTTGTGTGATGAGCGCACGCGTAGGGACCAGATAGAAGATGGTTGAGCTGGCTTTGTCAGCTACTGTCCTCTCAATCCATTTCTCCAGGAGAAAGGACTTCCCGACGGAGGTGGGCGCCGAGGCGCTGACCCAGTCGTTGGCCATCAAGGAGCGCCATAGCGTTCCTTGGAACTCGTTACCGACGAACTCTTCCGGCCGATCGATGTTGATCGTGGCCGCGATCTCATGTGCCTTCACTTCCAGCGATAGGCCGCTCGGCAACCGGTCCAGAATGTTGCCGCTTACAAGGTTTCGCCGTTGAGCGAGCGCAACCGCTGGCCCGCTTCCAATTTTCGTCAGGATTGCAGCTGCAAGGGCCCTCTGATTCTCCTCGGGCGCAAAGCGAAGCGAGCAGTGCAGGATGCGAAGCGCAATCTCATGAAACCACTCGTCGCCGCATTGAGAAAACACGTCCGCGCTGCGTAGGAGGTGAAACCAATCCGCTTCCATAAGCGCTAGACTTGGCGATGATAGAGGGGACACGTCTTCGGCTGCAAGCCGGATGGTTAGGCTTCGAACCGTTTCTTGCAGCTCGGGATCGTCCCAGAGCTTTCTTGCCAGCTCCAGGGCACTCATTTGTCCAGCCCCAAAGATTTGAGCATGCAAGTACGAAAGTCATCACAGAAACCAAAAGGCACGTAGAAGACGTGTATTTCGAAAGAGTGTAGGTTGCGGAACTTCACACGAGATTTCGCCATCTCGGCCCACTTGGGAAAGGCATCCTGGACCTCTTTGAGAAACACGTCATGCTTCTTTTCATTAGGACTTGTGGGATATTCGTAGTCAAATCCGACGAGGCATAGCCCGCGCCAGCTGATCGTGTTGAACTCAGGCGAATGAGGGTTGATCGTCTTGAGAACCCTCGCTTGAATATCCTCGTCTCCAAGGTCCATGTATCTGTCGAGCAAGGCTAGCTCGCGGCGCTTGTCCTTTTCCCCTGAACCTGGCGCTAAAAGGTAGGGTTTCAGACCATCGAATGCCTCGCTGAGCGCACCGTCCAGAGTTTTATGAACCTTGGACTCGCACCAATAGACCGCCAGGCGGTTGGCATCGGCTGCGTCTGCGCCGCAGTGCACCCCGTCGACGCCATGGAAGTGCATCTCGCCATCCGTTTTGAGGTCCATCTTGCAGAGAAGCTGCGGAAGGCCCAAAAACGCCTCGGCAAGAATAAAGAGGAGCATTTCTCCTTGCTCGCCGGAAACGCCCGTTCGCTTAAAGGTATCGAGCGCCTCGCGTCGAAGACGCTCGTTCTTTAATCGTTCTTCGGTCGCGTCACTCGATCGAGATGACATGAGCTTCTTCCGAGGAATGACGTATTCCGAAATCCAACCCGCGATTTCATCGGTGAAATCTTGAAGGCGCGGTAGGCAGCTTCCATCGAGCGCTACGTGGTGACAATGGGCGACCGCCTTTGTGTCAGCCACAGAGTGATGAGTAGTCACGGTTGTGAATACCGGAGATAAATCCAACCCCTTCCGAGCGATCTCGCTCAGCGCGTCGGCGAGCGTTTTGCTAGACGGCGGCACTTCTGATCCATCGCTCATCGACCAAGACTATCAGATTTCGGGGTTAAATGAACATTGCCACCAACGTTAACC
>CAYNDM010000412.1:0-2141 GCA_964395265.1 uncultured Bacteriovoracaceae bacterium | reverse complement strand
GGGTTACGTCGAGGATCTTCGTGCTCGCGGTGATCACGACGCCCGCTCCCAGAACCGCACCTTCCTCGACCACTGCTCCCTCGACGACGATGCAACGGCTTCCGACGAAAACGTGATCCTCGATGATCACGGGCGAGGCTTGGATAGGCTCCAGGACCCCTCCGATTCCTACACCGCCCGAGAGGTGAACATGACGTCCGATCTGAGCGCAGGACCCCACGGTAGCCCAAGTATCCACCATAGTGCCTTCCCCGACGTAAGCGCCGAGATTGACATAGCTCGGCATGAGAACCGCGCCCGACTCGACGAACGCGCCCTTTCGCACGGTTGCCGGAGGAACGACTCTTACGCCTTCCCTGCCTGTCCACCGCTTGAGCGGGATCTTGTCGACCGAGGTCATTTCACCAGCTTCTCCGACCGACATCTTGCGGATCCTGAAGTAAAGCAGGATCGCCTTCTTCACCCACTCATTCGTGCGCCACTCGCCGGCACCAGCTTTTTCCGCGACTCGGAGCTCGCCGCGGTCCAAGGCATCGATAACGCTTTCGATCACGCTCGCTGCTTCGGGTGAGTCCGGCTGCAGGCTTCCGCTGAAGGCGGACTCAATGATCTGACGCGGCTTTTCGAATTGGCTCATTTTTCTCTCCTCTGCGCGACATCAAGCGCGGCCAAGACTGCGGGAACGTGTATCTTCAGAACCTCCTTGGGTGCAAGCCCACGCTCGATCTCGTAAGTCAGAGTGGGCATCTCGCGCTCCGGTCCTGCGTAAGTCCCCAGGCATCCAGGAGTCGGGTATCCGATCGATTCCTCGATTTCGTAGCTTGTCAGCGCGCGAATCGCCTCGGCTTCAGGATGGCAATCGCCGTTGACGTTGAGAACGGGTTTCCACGAGTGAAGACTCAGCACGAAGCGCGGCTTCTTTTCGTCCAGGAGGTGGACGAGGGCCTGGTTCTCAGGCTCGCTGTTGGCCCGGGGGCCGGGAGGATAGCGCTCATTGAAGGCCTGAGGGTTCCAATCCTTCGTGGGAAGATTGCGATTGAGATCCACGCCGTTCCCGTTCAAACGGCTTTTTGCGAGAACCCCATCCAGGTTGAAGGCCGGAACCAGGGTCAGGTTCATCCGGAACGAAAACCTGCGGATGAGCTCGTCCAGAAGCCCGTACGCGCACACGACGCCTTCGGTCTCATCGCCGTGTACGCCTCCGAGAACAAGGATCTCGGGTCCCCCGGTCTCCCAGCGATACGTGGGAATCGGCAAACCCAACGCGGTCTTTCCTAAGATCAGGCACTGTGGATCTGAAGCGGCCATACCCCGGATCTAGCATGCTTTGCGCTGGCGGAGAAGCCTGCTGACCTCGCACCCCTCGTGAGCGATTGCTCTTTATCTTGGGATCGCCCATTTTTGAGAAGCGCTGTTTTCTGAGATTCGACTTTCCGTGGGGATCCGCTAGCGTCGCTCGGGCGCCGAGGAGCTGGAATTCATTCGCTCCGACCCTGCCCCACCGTCTCCAGCCGTGAAAGAAGCGTGATCGGTTCCCCGAGAACGGCCCTTCAACTGCATTTCAGCTATTTTCTGGCACTTCGGGCTCGTGAAGAACTCCGCTTTGTCCATTCGGCTGATCTTCAGGCAGCCAGACAGATCCACGGGACAGCTCAGGCCGAGCTGCGCCAGGTTCTGCTCAACCTTGGCCCTGAAGCCGTCCTTGATCTCAGAGCAATTGATCGCCTCGTCCCAGGCGTCGCTGACGTAATCCGCCCAGGTGAAGTGCCGCCGACGAACCCAGTGCACCGAACGGTCCTGGCCTTCGCAGTGCACGTAAGGCTCCGCTCCCGACGTCAAGCGACTCCAGAAAAGATAGCCCTGATAGTTTGCCGCCATGTCGGCATAGGACTTCACGCCGGTCATCGGCATTCCCCAGATCCCGTCTTCGCCGGTGCCGTCCCGCAGAATGCGCTCCAGCTCCTCACCCTCTTCCACCTGTTTGAAGTAATCGTAGCCTTGCATGAAGAAATGGCCAATCTTGTCGGTTCCGACGATGTGGCCTCCCAGCTTCAGCGATCTCCCGATCCCGGCCACCCAGATCGCCGGAGCATCTGTGAGCGTGTAGCCACGGTAGATGCTTTGAGATCGTCCCACTTTCG
>CAYNDM010000411.1:0-2167 GCA_964395265.1 uncultured Bacteriovoracaceae bacterium | reverse complement strand
ATGCGATGGCCGCGGTCCTTTGTTACGAGGAGCGAGCGTGTCAGGTCGGCTCAGATCGCGTCCGTCCTCTTCAGATCGTCAGCTTCGAGAACGACCTGGACTCATTGAGGCTGGCGACGCTTCACTACGACAAGTTCCACTACCTCAGGCATCCCGGGCCGGCGGTTCTGTTGAAGCAGGGCGAGTGGCAGTCGAAAACGTCGCGGCTCAAATGGACGCTATTGGAGGGAGACTTTCTCAAGCGCGTAGGGGAGGCGCCGCTTCCGGATCTGATTTTTTACGATCCCTTCTCGTACAAAGCGGATAGCGAGCTCTGGGGGTTGCCGGCATTCCAGCTGCTCTTCGAGCTCTGTAGAACGCGCTCGCCCGAGCTCTTCACCTATTCTGGATCGACAGCGGTGCGCGCAACGCTGCTGGCTGCCGGGTTCTTCGTCGCGAAGGGAATGGGTTCGGGGCCGAAGGCGGAGACGACGATCGCTTTGACTGGCGAAGTCTCGAGAGATCGGGAGCTGCTAGGGAGCGATTGGCTTTCGAGATGGGAACGGAGCGACGCGCAGCTGCCTCGTGGGGCTTCGTCCATCGACCCAGAGCGATTGCTGCAGTCGATCCGCACGCATGTCCAGTTCCGCGCGCACGCTGAGTTCCATGAACATTCTCGGTTGAGCGAATAACCGCGAAGGCGGATTCAAAGGCCCAAGAGATCAAGCCACCGCTCCATGACGAGATAGTGGAGCCGATTGTCGCGCGGATCATCCGGCAACTTGAGACTCGCGCCCCGACGGCTCGCCAAGGCTTTTCGGATGCCGCCGCGGTTCTTCTCCTGCCAGAACAGGTTCGTATTGACGATGAAGCTGCGGTCCAGGTTTCCCGCTCGGATCGCGGCTCGTTCAGCCAGGTTTCCCGGCATGGGGTACAGGGCCGCGATCGCGCCGGGAATGTCCTCGGCGTCGAAGAGCTCAAGGTGAAGGTAAGTGGCGTAAGCACAGGCCTGAAGGTAATTTCGGTAGATCCTGCGGCTTTTGGTGGCCTGCCTGACATCAGTGCCCGGATCATAGGTCACTCCCGTGAGCCAGAGATTTCTGGAGAGCTGGGGCCCGAGCTCGTCTCCCAGCGCCATGTCCGCCGCGATGACCAGGCTCTCGGCCAGATGAAGGTAACGCCGCAAGCCCGCGGAGCTCTTGGGAGCGGGGGGCAGGTGGCGCCAGAGCACCCGGTGGTTTTGCTCGTGAAAAAGGCTCGTGGAGTAGGTTCGAATCTGCAAGAGATGATCGAACCTCTTTTTCTGGAGCGGGTCCGTCGCCGACCAGACGAGCTCGTTTTCGATGGGGCTGTATTCGATTCGGTTCTCGAGCAGGATGTCCGACCCGAGCGTTCGGGGCGAGGAGACCAATGCCGCTTCGAAGACTCCGGCTTGCCCGAGGTAGAGCTCACGGCTTCTTCTGAAAAGCTTGCTATTCCTCAGGAGAAAGGAATCGAAAGGCTGCCCTGCGAGCGCGAGAGCATGGGGACGGACTTTCTTGTCACCGATTCCCGCGATTCGGGCGAGCTCACGGACGGCGCGTCCGAGCGCTCGCCCCTGGATCGCCGTTTCGTCCACTCGATTCCTTATTTTCGCTCGAGAACCCATGAGGCTTCCTGAACGCTCACTCCGAAATGCTTCTGGTACCAGTTTTGCGCGAATGCGGGAGGGTCCTGGAGTTTTTGCCGAAGGCAGAGCGCGACCTGCTCGCCCGTGACCGCGAAGGATGGCGACTCGGTCGAAGGATTGCAGTGCACGTCGCGCCAACGCTGGATGAGGGCCGTCTCGAAACTGCTGGCAAAACGCTGGTTCTGGGTCTTGATCCACGCGGAGACATCCCGGAGTTCGGGCTTGGAAGGTTTGAGCCCGATTGAGGGCTGATTCTCGTGATGCTCGATCCCGCCCATGTCTGATGTTTCCGAGAGGGAAAATGGAGATTTGTACTCATCCAACCGGATCTCGGAGACCAGGTGGAGTTCCAGCTTTTGTGTAACTTTCCAGGCCGGGTAGTAATGCGTGCGCGAGACCTCCCTATAGCGGGTCTCTTCTTCATCGACCCAATATTCCTCCGCCCGGGTGCGGGTCACGCTCTGAGGGCGAGTCGTGCCGGAGGCGGCGTCATAATCGTTTTCGATGGCGGTGTAAGGG
>CAYNDM010000410.1:0-2210 GCA_964395265.1 uncultured Bacteriovoracaceae bacterium | reverse complement strand
CCTTCAAGATCACCGAATACGTGACGAAAAGCTGGGTTGCATACCCGAGCAGCACTACGCCCATGTACATCGCCACATTGCCCATGACTTCGACGCCGAATCGCGAAACGGCGCCGACCATCAAGGCGGCCACCGCGATCGGGGCGATCCCCATGATCCATCCCACGATCAGGATCGAGGCATCCGAGATGGCACTGAAGAAATTCAGCGCCGACTCGGCTCGCGAACGCTGAATGTGAAGAAGCGCGACCCCGAAGAGGATCGAAACGAAGATGATCGCGAGCATATTGCCTCCGACCATGGCTTCGAGGACGTTCTTGGGAATGATCGTGCTCACCAACCCGGGCCAGAGCGACTCCCTGACTCCACTGCTTTTCTCCATCAAACCGGAGACCTGGTCGGAAAATCCGCTTCTGGCCTGATTCAAGAATTCCTGCGAGACCCCCGATCCTGGCTGAATCGTCGTGATGAGGATCTGGCCGATGATGATCGCGATGAGCGTCGTGACTCCGTAGTAGAGGAAAAGCCTCACGCCCAAGCGACCTACGTTCCTCCCTGATCCCAGGTTGGCGACTCCGACGACCAGCGAACTGAACACCAAGGGAACGACGACCATGAACAGGCTTCGCAGGAAGACCTGGCCCAGCGGCTCCGTGACGTAACGAAGGATCCAATCGATCCACGGAGCGGGAGAGAGATAATTGAAAATCGCGCCGATCACGGCGCCCACGATCAAACCGACTAAAATGCGCGTGCTGACCTGGTGACCCTTTGCCTCAACGTCGTTTTTAGCGGAGTGCATCCTGTAAACTTATCACCGCCAAAGAGAATCCGAAAGCACACTCGGAGATCTAACTCCGCCTCCCCGGGGGCGAGCCCGCGGGTAAGCTTCATTTCGTCCTCGGTTGCCAGCGAAAGAACGGACCCCGAACCCAGGCACCATCGCCGGGCGGTTTCGATATCGAGGACATCCTGGGTCTCTTCGGCTGTCTCGATCAGCAGCGCTCCCGCCGCGACTCGAGCCAGGGTCATCGCGAAATTCCTGGCACCTGCCTGAATCCGCTCCGGACTCGCTTTTGCAGACGCGGCAAGATAAGAATTCATCTTCGATAACTCGTCTTGGATCGCCTTTTTCGCATCAGCGAGCTTGCCGTTCCCTGATGAGGAAACCCTTGCGACGATCGATTCCAAGAAAGGTTCGAGCGCGCGCTCGCGTTCGATCGCCCGCAACACGTCGAGACTCAGGACATTGGTCGTGCCTTCCCAAATCGCCAGCACTTGCGAATCCCGAAGCAGCCTCGGAATGCCCGTGTCCTCGACGTACCCCGCGCCGCCGAAAGCTTCGAGCACTTCGCTCGAGACCCGGATGGCCTGCTTCGCGGTGAAAAGCTTAGCCAGAGGGGTCATCATCCGAAGACATGCCGCCTCGGCTGGCCCACCGGTTCCGGTTTCGCATTTTCCGAGAAGCTCGACCGCATGGAACGCCAGATGAAACGACGCCCGGTACTCGACTTCCAGTTCGGCGAGGAGCGCTTGGTGAAGGGGTTGCTCGATCAACGGCTTCCCGAAAGCCACGCGCCGGGTCGCGTAAGCGCGAGCCAAAGCCAGTCCGCGGCGGATGTACCCCACCGAGCTGCACGCGTTCCAGACACGCGTGATATTGAAGAGCGAAGCGATCTTCTTGACGCCTTCGCCCTCTCCTCCCACCAGGATCGCGGGAGTCCCTTCGAGCGAAAGCTCGGCGGTCGGCAGCGCCCGAGTCCCCAGTTTATCCTTGAGGCGATGGACCCGGATCCCCTGAAGGGCTCCATTCTCATCGCGAAGCTGAACATAAAACAGGCTGAGTCCGCGACTTCCCGATGGCGCTCCTTCGATCCGAGCCAAAGTCATCGCCATTTGAGAGGTCGTCGCCGAAGTGAACCATTTCGTTCCGTAGAGCCTGAAACCGTTTCCTTCACGACGTGCGATCGTCGACGTCATGCTCACGTCCGAGCCTCCGGTCCGTTCGGTCATCCACTGGCCCGAAGTCCAAAAATTCGCCGGATCGCGCGACGTCAAACGCTTCAAAGCTCCGGATTTAAGCTCATCGCTGCCGTAAAGCTCGATCGCTCGGGCAGCACCATCGGTCATCGCGAGCGGACAGGTGTAGATCGCCGACGAAGGTCCGAAGAGATGGACCTTCGCGAACTGGATGAGCCTTGAGCTTTCAC
>CAYNDM010000409.1:0-2234 GCA_964395265.1 uncultured Bacteriovoracaceae bacterium | reverse complement strand
TCGCGAAGCGGGCGGAGGACCCGCGCGATTCGCGGGATCCTTCTTTTCGTCAGTTCGAGGAATTCCGCTAGGATTTGAGTCGCTGGCAAATATAGCTCGTGCTGAGAGAGAGCTCTGAAGAAGGGGTAGAGGGAGGCATTGGGGGCAGCATCGATTCGTTCGTGGTCGTGGACTCCGCTCACGCGCAATGCCTGGTCACCTATCACTGGCCCGGCAGTTGGAGCGCGGACGATTTGGAATACTGAGGTTAAATTCGTATATCCTCATCGGGACTTCTGCTGCTGGGTCGGGCGCGCGTGGGGGCGGATGTCATTGCAGGGGACGGCTTCAGACGGTCGGGCGGACGGCGCTGCCGAGGGCGGTGAGTTTGTAATGCGAAGCCATCTTGAGAGGGGTGAGGTCGACCTCGAAGTTCAAGATGGCGGTGGCGCCTTTCTGAAAGGCTTTGTATTTGAGCTCTTTTTTGAGCGCTTCGATGAGCTCTTCGTATTCGGGTGATTTCTGGGCCTCGACGAGAAAAGTCTTCAGCGTGGCCGAAGCGGTGACTACGTCGATGACCTCAAAGCCTTTGAGGCCGGGGAGGCTGGGCTCGTTCGTCACGGGGATGCGCTCAGGCTCTTCAGGCCCTTCATCCAAAAGCCTCACGATCGGTTGCGGCGGCTGGGCGATCATCGGATCGGGCTCTGACGAAAGCTCTTGGCTGGGATAGATTGATTCAGCAGGTCCGAGCCAAATCCGGGCGCGAATCGAGCGAAGCGCCTGCACGATGAGGATACCGGCATACTCGCTGATCCTAGGGATCAGGACTTTGCCCGCCGCGAACTGAGGCTCAAGATCCATCTCGCTGAAGCCCATTTTCTCCCGATGGATGACGTCGAGGAGTTTCTCCTGCTCTTGGGGCGTGAGCTTTCCTTCGATCAGTAAGCTGAAAG
This sequence comes from uncultured Bacteriovoracaceae bacterium, assembly GCA_964395265.1. Lineage (GTDB taxonomy): Bacteria > Bdellovibrionota > UBA1018 > UBA1018 > UBA1018 > CAYNDM01. The sequence continues at coordinate 1,302 of CAYNDM010000409.1, read as the reverse complement.
GAAAGGACGCTTGCACCGAAGGCGTTCCGACCGGGACGGATTCAGAGAAGTCTTTGATCCGATCCATGGGGGATTTTCCCAAAGGGGCGGAGGGCTGAGATGGATTCGCAGAGCTTTCCTCAGATGTGGGATTCCAGAGGCCGGAAGCAGGATCCGATTCAGTCGCGGGATTGCGTTGCGCAGGGTCGAGCTCAAATCCGAAGTCGCCGATCACCGAGCCTGGGTCATCGATCGGGGAGCCGAACGGCGATTGCAGCTGGTCGAGGCTCTCGAAGCTTTCGACCGACTCCGACGGCGAGGTCTCTTCGAACTCCTCGGTCAGCGGTGAGGAGTTCGTATGGGATTCGCCAACGTTGGGCAAATCCAGAAGGCCGGTCAGGTCCTTTTTGGGGTCAGTCTCGTCGCTCACTGACTGAAAGGGTAGCACGACGCAAGAGGGCGTGCAAAAAAGAGCAGAGCTTTCGAGCTTTGGGCCTCGATCAGGGAGCGGGGGCACGCGAGCCGTCTCCACGAACTTCTTGGGGCTACTCGAAGCGAGGTGTCTTAGACCCCGAGGCGCTCCTCAAAGTGCGGCGTCTTAAGCCCCGTGGCACTTTTTGAATTTCTTCCCGCTTCCGCAGGGACAGGGATCATTGCGTCCCACCTTTTCCATGCCCAAGGGCATGGCTTGCGGAGGGGCAGCCATGGGGGTCCCCATTCCGAGCCCGCCGGCTCCCGCTCCCATTTCCACGGGGCCGCGGGTCATCATCATGGGCTGGCGCTGCTGTCTTTGACGGAGCACCTGATCCGCGTTGAAGAGCTGGGGTTGTGGTGTCGACCGAGGGCCGTTGCGAACCGGGCCCGCCGGCGCTGCTGGCAACGCGCCTTCGGTGGGAATCAGCTCGCCATCCGCGTTCAGGTTGTACTGCATCGGGCGATCTGCGATCGGATGAGGAATGAATTCGTCTTCAGCGAGCTCGGGCGCTGCGATCTGAACGGCGAAGAGCTTCTTGACCACGTCTTCAGTGATCTGGGCCATCATCATCTGGAAGAAGCGGAAGCCTTCTTTCTTGTACGCGATGAGCGGGTCCTTTTGCCCGTAGCCCTGCAGGCCGATGCCTTCGCGCAGGTGATCCATGGCCAGGAGGTGGTCTTTCCAAAGCGAGTCGATGGTGGTGAGAAGGATCATCTTCTCGAGCTGGCGCATGGTCTCTTCGCCCATGGTGCGCTCTTTGTCGGAGTAGACCTTGTCGGCCGTCTTCATGATGAGCTTCTTGAGGCCCTCGCCGTTGAACGGATCGATGTCTTTTTCAGAGAAGGTGG
>CAYNDM010000408.1:0-2262 GCA_964395265.1 uncultured Bacteriovoracaceae bacterium | reverse complement strand
CATAGGGGACCGTGACTACCGTGATGTCCACGGGATAAACAAGCGCGTGAAGCCTGCCGCGCTCGATGCTGGCCTTGAGCTCTTCGCCCTCGAGCCCATAAGGATTGGGACGACCTGTCTCCGGGATGGTGAGCCCTTCGGACCAGTCCGGCTCACTCGATTCATGCACCGATCCGTACGCTGAGTGCGTCGACCCACGCGCTGAGTGCACGGTCGTCAGGCTTGCCACTACGATAATCACTCCCAAGGCCCCTAGAAATGCTGGTACGCGGCTAACCATGAGGGGAGTTGAGCACGCTTCGAGGCGGGCGACCAGCCTTTTTGCGCAAGCTTGCAAAAACTAGGGTGAGGAAGTTATCTCGTGAACCTATGCGGCACCAGCCCTACCGACTTAAGACTCAAGAGGAGCGATTTGGCGAGCATCGAATTCGAATCGAATGCCTGGAAGATCTCAATCAGACCATCGACGCGCTCTTCACGACGATCGATTCTTCTGGTGACACACGGCTTCTCGAGGATCTTTGTCCTTATTTCGGAGTCGTTTGGCCGTCGGCGCGTGCCCTCTCCGGCGAGCTCCTGGACCTGAACGAGCAGCTCCGAGACAAGCGTCTGCTCGAAGTCGGTTGCGGCCTGGCGATTCCAAGCCTTCTTGCCTCGAAGCTCGGAGCCCAGGTAACGGCCGTGGACTTTCACCCCGAGGTCGAGCGATTCCTGATTCGCAACCGAGAGCTCAACGAAGTCCCGGAGCTTCGCTACGTCAGGGTCGACTGGACTCGCGACGATCCCAGCCTGGGGACGTTCGACTGGATCGTCGGAAGCGACGTTCTCTACGAGAAGCAGCAACCCGCGCCTCTCGCCCGGATGCTCAAGAACCGGCTCGAGCCAGGAGGGAGGATCTTGATCGCCGATCCCGTACGACCCTACTTGCAACCCTTCGTGGACGAGATGAAGCGACATGGCTTTCGGGTCGAATCCCATGTTCGCGAGGCGCACGACGTTCCCCAGCCCAAGGAAATCTTTGTTCTGAGCTTCAAATTGTCCTGAGTCGCAAGCTGTCCTGAACTGCGAGCTTCAATCGTGAAGCGGCTGAATCTCCGGCGGACTCGAAGGAGTCGCGTCGGGAGGCTCGGCAGGATTCACCTCAGGTGGCTCATTCGGAGAGATCTCTGGCGCGATCTCAGGCTGGGTTCGATACGGCCTGATCGTGGGGGATTCGGCGGGATGAATCTCGGGCTCGCTTGGAGTCCGCGGAGGCGTCACCTCCGGTTCCGGAACGCGCGGCTGATTGGGTCCTTTGTCGGGCTCACGTTCTGCCATGCCGGCTCATGCTGCAAACATCAGTCCTTTTTCTCGGATTGGAGCTCTCTGCCGGTCTTCAGCGCGTCCTCTCCGAAGCGGGAGCGGATCTCATCACGCAGGAAATTGACTTTTTCCCGAAGCGGCTCTTCGCCTTGCCCCGCGAAAAAATCGAGCTGGGCCGCTCCCTCTCCGAGCGAGCAGCCGACTCCGATCAGGCGGATGGGGCGCGCGGTATCCCAGTGGCGATTCAAGAGCTCCAAGGCCACATCGAACAACCCTTCATCGGTTCGAGTGGGATGAGTCGGGGTTTTCGAGCGAGTCACGGTCTCGAAAGGCGGATAACGCAATTTCAGCCGAATGGTCTTGGCGAAAGCCCCCTCCTTGCGAAGCGATGTCCCAAGCTCCGCGCAAAGGGACCAGAGATGGAATTGAAGCAGCTCCCGATCCCGCACGTCGCGTTCGAACGTCATCTCGCGGGACATCGAGGGGCGAACGGCCGATTCATGAAATCGCGTGCTTCCCCTGCCCCAGGCTGCGTCATGCAGATAACGCCCGAATTTTCCCAGGTGCCGCTCGAGCGTTTCGACCGAGAATCGTTGAAGCTCCCCGATCTGATACACCCCACGAGAACGCAGCCACTCCTGCGAAACCGGCCCGCACCCGGGGAGTTTCGCCACCGGCATGGGTGCAAGGAACTCCGCCTCTTGCCCCAAGGGGACCTCATACACATTGTCCGGCTTGCAGAAATCCGTCGCTACTTTGGCGACCAGGCGATTCGAGGCGATCCCCACCGAGATGGTGAGCCCAGTCTCCTGCAGCACCGCCTGCCTGAGCTTCGCCGCCGCCTCAAGCGGCTCTCCGAAGAGAGATCGCGACCCGGTCATGTCCAGGTACCCCTCGTCGATTCCGGTGGCTTCGACGATCGGTGAGAATCGCGCCACGATGGCGAAGACCTTCTTCGAA
>CAYNDM010000407.1:0-2271 GCA_964395265.1 uncultured Bacteriovoracaceae bacterium | reverse complement strand
CCCCCCATCATCAAAGCAGCGTGTCCATAAGCAATTGCCTTGCCAGGACTGGAGCGGATTCGAAGGTCAGGCACCTGAGCTCAAAACCGGGGGGTGAAAGGCGAGGCGTCTTTCAAGAGACGCCTCGCTTGGAAAGAACTTCGCTTAGAGCGGAGCGCAATTCGAAAATTCCAACCTCTTCTGGGCTAAGCCGCGAGTCGAGCAGGACAGTGATCCGGTCAAAGACACGGTGTTCACGCGCAGCTCCCCGGTCGTCAGCATGGCGATCGAACCGTCCTCGAGTCTTTTGCGGCACATGATGTTTTTGTGGACCTGACCGGGGTCAGAATTGCGATTGGACGTGTACACACACAGAGTCCCCTGTGGGACAGACGGGGAATAGCCGCAGAAAGTAGGAGGGCTCGATGAAAAGATGGGTTCCCACTGATCGGGATCTTGAGCGTCGGCGCCCTCAGGGAGGGAATAGATCTCGTTGTTGTCGAGATCGATCGAGATCGTGAGTTGGCCCCCGCCTTGGTCCGTGGCGGCGCATTGATAAACACCCAATTGATCCCCGTGCACCAACGATGTGCAGAATAGGATCACGCCAATACTGAAAGACTTCTTCATACTGATTTCTCCGAATTTTTTGTGGCTTGGGTATCTCAAGAAGCTCGCAATGGGTAGGGAGAACCTTGCAAATACAACAGAATTTCCTTGTTTTTCCGGATATCTAAAGCCTTAGTTTTGTCCAACTTATTGAAATTGCGATTAATTCTGGCTAGAGAAGTTGCTTAGTTCAATGTTGACCATATCGCTTTGCAGAAAGTACACTAAGACACATGAGTTTCTCAGTGCATCCTCCTGTTAGGATCGTCCTAGTCTCGGTCCTGGTTTTGGGAGTTTTCGGTCCGGCCTGTCAGGTCAGGGACATGCCTCCCTTCACCTATGCCAGCACTGAGGAACAGGGGCAGGGGACCTGGGTTGGAGACTGCCGAGCTTCTGAAGGCGCGAAGCTATTTGATGGAATCCCCTACATGACCTATAAGGCCCGCGCGGAGCTGGACGGCGGTTCCTATACGATCGAGGAAACCTTTTTCTCCGATCTATGCCTGCGAACCCTGGGAACCCTCACCATGACGGGACGCTATCGGACCTCCACGATCGAGGGCTCGGAAGCTTCGTTTTTCGAGGCGTTTGATCGCCGGATCGTTCTCAAGCCTACGTCGGTGCTCGCCGTGATGTTGAACTCGATGGAAGGTGGAAAAGGCTATTGCGGCTACCGAAGCTGGCAAGCCAATCACGAGCGGGACATCTCAGACTGCTGGGTGAGTCGATCGAAAAGCAGGGCGATCGACGACTGGGCGATTCGCGAGAAGACAGTCCGAGTTGACGGCACATCTCAAAGTCAGCTCAACTTCGCCACCTTCGACCGAGCTCAGGGGATCTCCTCGATGAGCTGGTTTTGGACCGCGGATCTCATAGAGCAATGATCCTCACATCAATCTAGCCAGTCAACGTAGCCGGGCCTGGGACCGGAGGCGGAGCCAGGCTCCCTCGAACGGGCCATCCAAGGATTTCGAAACAGAAAAGCCCGGCTCTTCACTGGAAGAGCCGGGCTTTTGGTTCTGCTCGAGTCAAAGCGCTTGAGACTTAGGCTTAGGCTTGTGGCCTGCGGTCGCGGTCACGTCCGCCACGATCACCGCCGCCTCGGCCACCTCGGCCTCCGCGATCACCCCCGCGTCCGCCGCGGTCACCGCGATCGCCACCCCCGCCGCCTTCACGAGGCACGTAGCCTTCGGGGAGAGGCAGAAGGACTTTGCGCGAAAGCCGGATCTTGCCGCTCTTATCCACTTCGATCACCTTCACTTCGACTTCGTCGCCTTCCTTGAGGTAATCGGTCACGGTGTTCACGCGCTCGTGAGCGATCTCGGAGATGTGGAGCAGGCCGTCCTGGTTCGGAAGCACTCCGATGAACGCGCCGAAATCCACGATCTTCTTGACCAGGCCTTTGTAGACCTTGCCAACTTCGACGTCCTGGACGATGCCTTTGATGATGTCGATGGCCTTCTGGGCGGCTTCGCCGTCCGAGGAGGCGATGTTGACCTTGCCGTCGTCATTGATGTCGATCTTGCAGCCGGTCTGGGCGACGATGTCGCGAATGACCTTGCCGCCGGAGCCGATGACTTCGCGGATCTTGTCGACCGGCACGGTGATGGTCGTGATCCTCGGAGCGTACTTGGACATCTCGGGGCGAGGAGCGCTGATCGCTTTGGACATCTCGTTCAGGAT
>CAYNDM010000406.1:0-2290 GCA_964395265.1 uncultured Bacteriovoracaceae bacterium | reverse complement strand
TGACCCTACCGACTGCGCTGAGCCCGGCCGCAGCCGCGAAAAGGGCGAGTCGCGGAATTCGAAGCTTTAGAGGCTCCCGGTTAAGATGCTCGGCGATCGTCTTGAGGATCGCCTCGTAAGTGACGACCTCATCACCTGAGATGAAGAAGACTTCGCCCGAAGGAACCTTCTCTCGCGGAGCCAACCCCGCCTGAATGATCCCGCGGCACAAGTCCTTCACATGGATCGCGCTATAGTACTTGTGCCCGTCGGCCGTATTGCCCCGAGGAAGGAGCATCAGGTTGCGCGCCACCGAACGAATCACGACGAAGACGCCTTTATCCTTCGGACCGTAGACGATCGGAGGCCGCACGATCGAAACCGGATAGACATCCTTGAAACGAAGCAGCTCCTGCTCGCCCCGAAGCTTGCTTTCCCCGTAGGCTGAAACCGGAGAGGAGACCTCTTCTTCAGTCCTGGGCCGCAAAGCGCTGGCAGGTCCTGCCGCGGCGAGGCTGGAAACATAAACGAAACGCCGCAACTGCGGCCGCACTTCCGCCACAGCTTCTGCCAGGCGCTTGGTTCCTTCGGAGTTGAAGGCGAAGTACTCCTCGCGATTCTTCGCCGCGACGGATCCCGCCAGATGAAAGACGTAATCCACGTCCGCGACAGCGCGCTTGAGGGACTCCTTGTCGGAAAGATCGCCCTCGACTCTCTCGAAGCGCAGTCCTTCCAGATTGGCCGCGCTGGAGGTCTTTCGCATCAGGGCGCGAACATCGAAGCCAAGCGTCACAAGCTCGGAGATGAGAGTGCTGCCGATGAATCCGCTGGCGCCAGTGACAAGTGCGTTCACAGTGCCTAATAGGGTTACGCGGGGCCGCCAGGCAAGTCAAGCCTAGCCCTCTCCTGGCTCGAAACCTGGTGAGGAGCCTATCGAGAAATCTGTCGAGGAACTGGGTTCATCAGCGCGCCATAACCCGATCCAGCTGGCGAGAACAGGCAACGACATGAGCAGTAGCAGTTGATCCTTCCAGCGAGTGTATGCGATGGACTTGAGAATGAATCGCTCCGCCTCGCCTGCCGTCACTCTCACCGTCCTCGGCTGCGGCACCTCCACCGGAGTGCCGCTCATTGGGTGCGATTGCGCCGGCTGCCGCTCCCGCAACCCCAAGAACAAGCGGCTTCGAGCGTCGGCTTGGATTCAGACCCGGGGCAAGAGCCTGCTCATCGATACTTCGACCGATCTGAGGCAGCAGGCGCTGCGGGAGAAGATCCGCCGCGTGGACGCGGTTCTGATCACTCACCCTCACGCCGACCACATCCATGGGATCGACGAGCTCAGGAGTTTCAATTACATTCAGCGGGCGACCATCCCGATCTACGGGAACGAGTGGACCTGCGAGGAGCTCCGGCAGAAGTTTTCCTATATCTTCAAGCCCGGCCCCGTGGAGGGAGGAGGGATCCCCCAGTTGGAGCTCCACCAGTTCGAGAACATCTCCCAATCACTTGAAATCGCAGGAGTTCCAGTGACACCTATCTCGCTCCTGCACGGGACCAAGGAATGCATCGGCTACCGAATCGAGTCCGTTGCCTACGTGACGGATTGCAGCTATATACCTGAAATATCACTTGATCGTCTCAGAGGGTTGAACGTGCTGGTGCTGGATTGTTTGAGGCTGGCTCCGCACGGGACTCACCTCAATCTCGATCAGGCCCTCGAAATCGTATCGAAGGTCCGGCCGAAGCGGACTTATCTGACGCATCTTGGACATGATTTCGAGTACGCGAAGTGGTCACGCAAGCTCCCCAAAGGAGTCCGCTTGGCCTACGACGGTTTGAAAATCACTGCATAGCCCCGGCGACACCGGAGGGAGACATCATGATTATCGGCGTACCGAAGGAGATCAAGAACAAGGAGAACCGAGTCGGGATGGTCGTCGCGGGGGCGCGAGCGCTCACTCAGGCCGGCCACAAAGTCTACATCCAGCACAACGCGGGAGTCGGAGCCGGCATCTCGGACGAAGACTACCGCCAAGCCGGAGCGGTGATCTACGAGACCGCCAAGGAAATTTACGATAAGGCGGACATGATCGTGAAAGTGAAGGAGCCGCTTCCCGAAGAGTACCCGCTCCTTCGTGACAACCAGATCCTCTACACTTACCTCCATCTGGCCGCCGACGAGCGCCTCACCAAAGCCTTGATGGAACGCAAGATCGTCGCCATCGCCTACGAAACCATCCAACCCGCGGACGGAAGCCTCCCGATACTGGCCCCGATGAGCGCGGTAGCGGGCCGCATGGCGACCCAGATC
>CAYNDM010000405.1:0-2290 GCA_964395265.1 uncultured Bacteriovoracaceae bacterium | reverse complement strand
ACTCGAAGCTGCGCGCGCGATCGCATCGTCCTCGGATTTCGCACCAAAAAATTCCTGCTTCGTTTTCGCCGCGTTCACGGCCGAGGAGTCCGGCCTGGTGGGCTCGTCGCAATTCGCGAAAACCCTAAAGCCTGCTCCCAAAGCGATGTTGAATATGGATATGGTGGGCCGCCTGTCGAACAATCGGCTGCTGGTCTTCGGATCGGATTCCGCTTCCCAATGGCCGAAATTGATCGCCGATGCGTGCGGAAAGCTCGCGCTCGAGTGCCCCACCGGCGGGGACGGCTTCGGTCCCAGCGATCATATGCCTTTCTACCTGGCGGGAATTCCCGTCCTTCACTTTTTCACCGGCTCTCATGCCGACTATCACCGGCCGTCTGATACCGCCGATCGCGTGAATTTCACGGGCGTGGCGCAGGTCGCGGATCTGGTCGCGACGATCGCCCTGCGATCGATGAAAGCAGGGCAACCGCTGAAATACCGGAAATCTCAGACCACGGATCCCCACACCGCCAATGCCCGCGGCGATATCGCCTCATCAGGCGCCTACCTGGGGACGATCCCGGACTATAGCGCCATGGCCACTCCCGATGCCGCGAAAGCCCCGAAACCCGGCGTGGCCCTGGCAGGCGCGCGCCCTGGGAGCCCCGCGGATCAGGCAGGCGTTCAGGCTGGAGACGTTCTCATCGGCATTCGCGAGCATGAGATGCTTCACCCCATTCAGAATCTGCAGGACTTTACCTATGTTCTCAGGAATCTGAAGCCCGGAGATAAAATCACGCTCCTCGTCAGCAGGAAGGATCGTCAGCTCGAACTGCCAGCTGAAGTCGGCAGGAGGAACTAGAAAGCCTGTTGCCTTTTAGTCCAAGATCGCATAGCGATAGGGGTCTCTTCTAAGATGTGGCCTGGTAGCTCAGTCGGTAGAGCAGCGCCCTGAAAAGGCGTGTGTCGGCAGTTCGATTCTGTCCCGGGCCACCACTTTTAATTTTTAGAAATTAATCACACGGCCGAACCTAAATTCTTCTCGAAGCGAGGCAGAGTCGTAGCGAAGCCGCGTAGTCACCTCCGGCGTCGGAGGTTGGGTCGCACCGGCTCAGCGAAGGAGCCGCGCTGGATCGATCAGGACTGATTGATCCCTATCTGGCGCGGCGCCTAGCGCGGGATCAGTTGGCCGATCCGCCAAAGAGCTTTTTCGCCTTTTCCCAGTTCGTTGGTGTTTTTAGCTGAGCAAAGCGCACTTCCTCGGTATTACCGTCACCTTTGAGGTCCCGAGTGAATACCATGGGCAGTCCGCCCCGATAACTCTTATATTCATGATCGGAGGTTTGCCCCGTGGTGGTGAGTCTCAACAACTCTTCTTCAAGATTCCGTTCCGCGCGTGCGAAGTCGATATTTGTCACGGGCTTCCCTGAGGAATTAAGAACTGCGTTGAAAGCTCTCCGCGCCTCGGAAGATTTCTTCGCATGCCACTGTACCTTGATCGCACCAGTCTGAGTTAGAAGTCCTAGCGCCACCCCCGGGACCACCCCCGTCACCGCTCCTAGCGCTGTGAAGATCGCGCCTACCCCATGAAGGCCGGCGCTGCCGAAATTGTCCATATTGCGCATTCTCTTCATTTTTCCGCTTCGTTTCTCGAGAGCTTCGATCAAAAACCAGTTCCCGTCTCCGAGATCCTTGCACGTATCGCCTTGGCACGATTCGAATCTCATATATTTGCCATCCGAGCTGAGGGTTGTTCTAATTTTTCCCTCTGGTCCAGAGCTGAATGCGGTCATCGGCGCCAACGCCACCACGAGCGCTACCGGAGTCGCCCAGAGAACGTTTAAAATTCCACCTTGCTTCTTAGCTTTCATAATCTCGATTTCGCGCCGCGACTGAGTACACGACAGGCGCATCACCTCTCTTGAACAGTTCGTAAAGCAATAGGAGTGCCGATGTGGAGGAAGGCCCTCAAAATCGAGATATCTCTTCAGTATTGAGAAATTTCGCCAATACAACCCAAGACTTGGTCCAGAGCTCGCCAGAGTGGCAGACGCCCTCCCCGGCCCGTTGAACAGCCTCGGCTTGCCTAGAAATCAGACATGTGTCGAGCGGGCCCCAGGCGTAGGAAAGGGGGAACGGGCTCGGCTCCTTCCTCCACGGCTGGAGTTCGCGCCTGCCAGGATGATTGCAGAAGTGCCACCCACGCGAATGGCCGCCCACGATTGCAGAAGTACTGAGTGCGGGATAGCCGCGAAAGTCGCAGATAGCCGCCCACGACTGATGCGCCTCTTATCGGCCGGCCCTGGAC
>CAYNDM010000404.1:0-2353 GCA_964395265.1 uncultured Bacteriovoracaceae bacterium | reverse complement strand
ACTTTCTTCAAAACCAAAAAGCGTGAAGCCCGGTCCCCAGAGTGGGGACCGGGCTTTCTCGTACTTCAGCGATGGCATGCTGATTCGAGAATTTCAGTTATCTGGAATAAGTTTCTGGCGAAGCCTTTTGCTGATTTGATCCTCAAGCTCGCGCATGGACTGACCCGTGGCGTCTGATAGCTCGCGGAGCAAAAGTTTATTCACCATTTCCTGGAACTTGGTTGCTTCCGTCGGCGGGACCGCGAGCTTTCGCTTGAGGACGTAAAGATAGCTGCACACCCGAGCTAAACCGAAGGCGCCTTCAGTGCGGATGGCCGCCTCGAGCTTTGGGTGAACCTCGCTCCAGGTTTCATTGAGCGAAAAATAGTACTCGCGGCTGCTGAAAATTTCCAGGATCTGCTCTACGTCGGTCGCGGTGCTCGCGCGTCGTAATCCACGGTCTTTAGCGCTGTTGACCGGAATCCAGATCGCGGGTTCCTTGCGAGTCGATCGAGATAGCGCAGGGCGAGTGATTTCGAGTTTGTAAAAGGCCATCTCTTCTCCACCAATCTGCCTGTTCTCGATGGAGATGAGCTGGCACTTGCCGTGAAGCCCGTAAATCACGGACATGCCAGGGGAGAATTCGATTTGAGACTCAGAATTGATGGACACCGAATGCGGCGAGATTTGCGATTCCATGCTCTCTCCCTCTCTGCGCCAGTCCTAGCGCCAGGTGGATCGGTTAACGGTTCAAACACGCGTGATTTAGCTGACTCAACTCCGGTCTGGATGCTTGCGAGCAACGCATCCTTGCGGGCGTCTGCCCAGAATCTAAGGCTAACAGAGTCACTTGGGGGGAGCAATCCGGGATTCCATTTTACGAACTGAAGGAAACGGCTTGTGAGTTGTTTCAAAAGGCTAAACTGGTTATTTTAAAGGCTAAGGAGAATTTTATGGGACGTGGACGCAAAAGGCAGTCGATGAAGATGAAAAATCGTAAGAATCAGGCAAAAAAGAAGGCTCGCGCAAAAAAAAGGCGCGAAAGCACTCGTAAATCTCGAATTTCCTGAATAAAATCAAATAAATACAGGGTGTGTCATTTTGCACCAGTTCATTCTTGACTAATCTGATCAACAGATTCCATAATCATTCTTAGAGAGAGTCAATCAGCAAAAGCTTCCCGACCCGAAAAGGATTCGGAGCGGGAAGCTCAGAGCTGGCTGAGTTGAGTGGATAAGAGTGGTTCAAAGCTGAAGCGGTGCGTTTGTAAAAACTCCGTCAATTCCCGTCAGCTAGGCTGACTCTGATGGCCTTTAAGGCTTTGGAGTGAGCTCGCGGATGCGAGCTTGGGATGAGAGAGGAATTGATTATGTTTTTGCAACGAGCATCGCTGGAGCGTTTTGGAGTCATCTGTCTGACCCTGAGCTTGGCTTGCGCATCTTGGGGACCGGCCGCTTTCGCAGGTCGTGATGATCACTCTTCCAAAGGCAAGCGCGGACGCATCGAGCGCGAAATCGAGAAGAAGCAAAAAGAGCTCGAGGAGCTCGAAGAGCGCATCGCCGCTGAAACCAAAGTCGCTCGTCGTGGGAATTACGACCAAGCAGATTACGCGAGCTGCGGAGGATGCGCCTCCGATCCCCTGATTTGCACGGATGACGATTGGAGACGTGTTTTAGGCACGAGCACTCCTCCTTCTTCGGTCAGTGGAAGCAGCGATCGATCCTGTCTGCGGCTGTACGAAGCCATGCCTAAGCCTCGCACGAAGGGCGAGGTCGTGAATATCTATAACTATGTCTCAGACTCTTGCGCCAAGCAGATCGAAAGGTGCGGCGTCTATCGTCGCGCGAACAATCTGGTGCTGGATATCGCCGACGCCGAGGACCTGAAAAAGACGATCAGCGAGCTCGAAGACGAGCTCAGCGAACTTGAGCCCGAGGCCGAAATGTATGCTGACTCTTATGGAGTCTGCTTCGACTGTGGCCCCGCTCCGTTGAACACGGGCGAAGCAATCGTGGCAGGCCTTGGCACCTTGCAAATGCCCTTGATGGCCGCAATCGGCGCATGGGGAGCTAACCGTGCATCATCCGGTTACTACAACGCCTATCAGGCCTGCTTGGATAATTCGCTGGCGACCGGCCTACCCAGTTGTGGCGCCCCATATCCGAGCTGGATGCTAGGTGCCGGATTTGGCTTTGGCATGGGTGGATACCCAGGGATGGCCATGTATCCGGGGATGGGCATGGGTGGCTTTCCGGGAATCGCCGGCGGATACGGTATGGGCATGTACCCCGGCATGGGCGTCGGTGTTGGAATGTACCCCGGAATGGGAATGACGCCTGGAATGGGAGTCGGAAATGGATTGGAACATGGCAGG
>CAYNDM010000403.1:0-2375 GCA_964395265.1 uncultured Bacteriovoracaceae bacterium | reverse complement strand
GGTCGCGGTCATGTCGAAAACCATTACCAGACCAACATGCCCGGCGTGTACGCGGTGGGCGATATCATCGCTGGCCCGATGCTCGCTCACAAAGCCGAAGAAGAAGGCATCGCAGCGGTCGAGCTCATGGCGGGCCAGGCGGGCCACGTCAATTACGAAGCCATCCCGAACGTCGTCTACACCTGGCCTGAGATCGCGACGGTCGGCGCGTCCGAGGAGGATCTGCAGGCCAAAGGCATTCAGTACAAGGTCGGCACCTTCCCGTTCGTTCACAATGGCCGCGCCAAAGCCATGGAAGAGCTCGAAGGATTCGTCAAAGTGATCGCGGACGCCCAGACTGATCGCTTGCTGGGCGTGCATATGGTAGGCCCTCGCGTGAGCGAGATGATCGCGGAAGCGGTGTCCGTGATGGAATTCGGCGGCAGCGCCGAGGATATCGCGCGGAGCTGCCATGCCCACCCCACCTTGACCGAGGTGGTGAAAGAGGCTGCGCTAGCGGTCGACAAGCGGCAGATCCATCTCTAAGCAGGAGGTTCGGCTCATAGCATCGGATGATTTGATCCAGCTCGAGGATTTCGAGTCGATTCAGATCGAGCTTGCATTCACGAATCTGACTTCCAAGACGGATTTCATGCCTAAAGACCTTGGCGAATCAGTGGGGCAAATCGTCGAGTTCCTGGACCGAGGACTGGTACTGGCGGTTCCCATCCGCTCCTGCGCCGTTGGCCACGCATTGAACCTTTTTGTCATGGGAACCCGTCCAGGCGGCGAGAGATTCCAGTTCGAGGCGGGCGTCAAGGTGGATCGGGTCGAGCCAACCTCGGAATCCGAACAGCAGATCGAGGTTAGCCTGGCGCATTTCGATCAATCCTCCTGGGAAAGTCTCTGCGGTCTTTTCAATCACAGGCAAGAGGAGATCGAGCGTTTCCTGCAGACCGTGAAAGGGTGACCTCATGGCTTCCGATCCCCAAATCGATCTCTTCAAGAAATACATTCAAGACAAGAAGATCGTGATCGCGGACCCCGGCCCGACCGCGCGCGCGAGTCTCTCCAATACGTTGGTTCAGATGGGAGCGAAACAAGCGCGCATCGGGCTTGCCTCGACTTTCGAGGAGGCTGAACAGCTGATTGCGGAGCTCCAGCCGACCCTGGTGATCTGCGATTATACTCTTGGGGCCAAGTGCGGGCTGGAACTCATCCAGAACCAGAAGAACGCGGAACCCGAGGCCAAAAGCCGGTTTTTCGTCTTGGTCACCGGCAACACTTCCCAGACGGCCGTGGCGCGCGCGGCCGAGGAGGACGTCGACAGCTTCGTCATCAAGCCTTATACCTCCAATATCCTCCGTAACTCGATCATGAGAGCGGTATTCGCCAAGATCAAGCCCAGCGAATACGCTCAGACACTCGAGAAAGGCAAGCAGGAGATGGCGGAAGGCCGGATCGATGAAGCCCTGGCCTACTTCGAAGAGGCCAAGAAGCTGGATGCCTCGCCTTCTCTCGCCTTCGCTTACGTCGGCCAGGCCAAGCTCTTGAAAGAAGTCCTTCGGGAGGCGGAGGCCAACTACAGCGCGGGCCTCTCTTACAACAAGATCCACTACAAATGCCTAGCGGGCCTTTTCGACACGCTCATGGCGCAAAAGCGCTTTCATGAAGCCTACGAGGTCTCAAAGAAGCTCTCGCAGTATTTTCCAGCCAACCCCCAGCGGCTTACCCAGGTCCTGAGGCTTGCCATCATCAACCAGGCCTACGAGGATATCGAGCGTTACTATCAGGTCTTCACCAAGATCGATTCCAGAAGCGACGAGGTGATCAGCTACATCTGTGCCGCTTTGGTCGTTTGTGGAAAATACTACCTTCAGATCGGAGCCAAGAGCCGCGCATTCGAGCTCTTCACCAAAGCGGCGATCGCGGCGAGCGGGCGCACCAGGATCCTTCGGGAGATCATTCTCGCCTTGACCAAGCACAATCACATCAAAGAGGCACGCGAGTACCTGGGTCGTTTTCACCCAAGCGAACAGAGCGGCCCGATGTATCTGGCACTGGACCTTTGGATCATCAATCGCTCTGGCGTTCCCTGCGGGGAGGTCCTCAAAAAAGGACGTGCTCTGCTGGCTCAGGGCGTGCACGAGCCGTTGATTTATCAAGCCGTGCTCGAGCGCTCGGTCGAAGCCGGGCATTTGGACTCCGTCGAATCCACACTGGCCGAGGCCACGCGCCGCTGGCCTGAGCAGAAGCCTGTTTTTTTGAAAGCAGCGAAGAGATCGCAGTAAACGGCCCTCGATCGAACGGGCCTTGAGAGGTTTCGACACAGTCCCCGAGCTCTCGCCCGCCCCCTCCGCGCCGCATTCACCAGGCTCTTGACCCTGTCATCGAGT
>CAYNDM010000402.1:0-2380 GCA_964395265.1 uncultured Bacteriovoracaceae bacterium | reverse complement strand
GTGCGGGCAGTTCCAAGGGTGTTCGCACGCGAAGAGGAGCGTGAGCATCGCCGACGCTTCTTCAGGTTCCAACGGATCCCCGGCGCGAACCGCGGAGTGGCAGGCTTCGCTGGCCAGGGCCTCGAACAGGGTTTCATCGATCAGGAGCTGTGAATCCAGGCGGTCGAAGGAGAGGAGGCGGTCGAGCAGGTTGCTGAGCCGGGTTCGAAGCGAATCCGTTCTCCATTCAGTGGGAATGGCGCGAAACAAAAGGGTGTCCTCGCCAAAGAACTCGATCTCGAACCCCAGGCGTTCCAGCCAAGGCAGGCGTTGTTCGAGCTCAGCGCGCGAGTCGATGGGAAAGCGGATCGCCTCGGGGATCAGAAGTGCCTGTGAAGCCGGGTGCGCATTCGAGCCGAGCACGCGCTTGCGAAGCTCCTCGTAGCGGATGCGCTCGTCCGCGGCGTGCTGATCGATCAGCGCGACCTCTTGGCCCAAGTCGTAGAGGATGTATGTGTTGAACAGAATACCCGCGAATCTTCCGCCTTGAAACGGGTGTTGAGGGCGGCCACGGGCTTCGGCGGCGGGTTCTGAGCTCTCTACTGGAGCTTCCGTCGCTGTCGTCGCCGAATTCTCAGATCTCGTGACGAGCTCCGAGTGCTCGGACGAAAGCCCGCCCGAATCGCGTACGGTTGGAGCGTGGCTGAAGTTCCAGCCGGAGTCTTGAGCGGGCCAGGAGTAGGAAGACTGGCCGCGCGCCGGGAAGCCAGGCAAGGGCTGGGTTTCGGCCGCGGAGCGCTTTGCGTCGGTCGGGGAGCGGAAGCCGGGCACGAACGCCGGCGCGCCATGGCTTGCGATCATGGAGCTGATCAACGATTCGATGGCGTGAAAGACTTCGCGGCTCTTCAGGAAACGGACTTCAGTCTTCGTCGGGTGGACGTTCACATCCAGCGTGCTGGGG
This sequence comes from uncultured Bacteriovoracaceae bacterium, assembly GCA_964395265.1. Lineage (GTDB taxonomy): Bacteria > Bdellovibrionota > UBA1018 > UBA1018 > UBA1018 > CAYNDM01. Next base: position 1,440 of record CAYNDM010000402.1, on the reverse strand, counting down.
GCAACCTCGACGAAAACCGCGATGGCCGGGAACTGTCCGGGAAGCAGGGCCTGACGGAACGGCGAGAGGATCGCCTGCTGAATCATGCGATCCTTGACGGCGCGGCGGTTGACGACATGAATGAGTTTTCGCATCTGGGGCGTGCTCAGCCCCTGAATCCAATGGGCCCGGACCCGGATGTCGGCGCTACCCGCGAATCCCAAGTCGCTGTCCGCTGTGATGACCGGAAAGTCTTCCTTGTCGCAGAGGATGCTTCGCACTCGTTCGGATTCGCTTTGAGGGCGGAGGTTCAGGATCGTGCGCTCGTCGCTGATCAGCTTGAAGCCGACCTGAGGGTGAGTGAGCGCGAGGCGCTCCAGCCATTCGCGAACCTGAGACACTTCGGCGGACTGGGCCTTGAGGAACTTCAGCCGCGCCGGCATCTGCGAGAAGATCCCCCGCGCCTGAATCCGGGTGCCGTGGGAGCTCCCTAGGAAGTGGCCGAAAGTGACCGGTCGGACCTCGCCGTTGGCGTATTCATACGCCTGGCTCGAGTCTTTCGCCTGCGACAGGATCGTCAGCTCAGAGACCGCCGCCACGCTGGGGAGCGCTTCTCCCCTGAAGCCCAAGGTGCTCAGTCGATCGAGGTCATCGAACTCCCGAAGCTTGCTGGTGGCATGCCGCTGAACACAAAGAGCGAGATCCTCCCGGCCCATGCCATGGCCGTCGTCGATGATCTCGATCAGGCTCTTGCCCCCATCTTCGAGCAGGACACAGATTTCCCGAGCTCCGGCATCTAATGAATTCTCCACCAGCTCTTTCACGACGCTGGCCGGACGCTCGATCACCTCTCCCGCCGCGATCCGCTCGCTGACCAATGGCGAGAGGAGTTGGATTTTGGGTGTGCTGGATTGCGCCATGAGCGGGAGTTGACCACGTCAAGGCGGCGAAGGCAAGGGTTGGGTGAGAGCCTATCCTGCGATTACGACGCGGTTACGGCCGCTTGTTTTGGCCTCATAAAGCGCCCGATCCGCAGTACGGAGCAGGGTGTTGGCCGATTCGATCGTCGCATTGAGTTCGGCAACGCCGAGGCTGCTAGTGATAGGCAGGCGAGTGCCTTCATAGATGAACGGGTGAGCCTGGATCGAGGCGCGGATGGCCTCCGCGATCTCGGCCGCTTTCTGGGCGTTGGTGTTGCCCATGAGCAGGACGAACTCCTCGCCGCCATAGCGGGCGAAGACGTCTTTGGGACGCACGAACTTCGTCTTGATGAGATTGGCGAACTCCTTGAGGACGTAGTCGCCGGCATCATGGCCGTGGGTATCGTTCACCTTCTTGAAGTGATCGAGATCGAAATAGATGACCGAAAAATCCGTGTGAAGGGCTTTGGCGCGCTTGAATTCGGCTTCGAGCGCTTCCATCAGGTAGCCTTTGTTGTAGATTCGCGTGAGTGCGTCCGTA
>CAYNDM010000401.1:0-2386 GCA_964395265.1 uncultured Bacteriovoracaceae bacterium | reverse complement strand
CGCATCCTCGATCAGCTCCAGCGCCAGCGTGCCTTGCCCGGCGATCACATCGCGGTCTTCGAAAGCATGGACGAAGACGCGCCCGGTTTTTCGGGCGATCCTCTGCGCGGCCGCATAGGCCTGGTCGTAACTATCGCCTTCGAGGAGCACCTCGGCACCCAATGAGCGCGTGTTCTGAACCTTCATCAATGGCGCGCTCTTGGGCATGACGATCAAGGCATCGACACCCAGCTTTCTCGAACCCCAAGCCACTCCTTGCGCATGATTGCCGGCGCTTGCGGCGATCACTCCCCTCTTGCGTTCCGTGGAGCTGAGACGGGAGATCTTGTTCGTCGCCCCACGAATCTTGAATGAGCCGATGGGCTGCATGTTCTCGAGCTTCAGGTACAGCTCGCAACCCAAGGCTTCGGAAAGCCAGGGGTTCAAGAGCAAAGGCGAAGACGGCAAATACCCACGAAGCGTCTGCTTGGCTCCCTGGATGTCGGCAAGGCTGACCTCGATTTTTCGTTTTTTCATAAACGGCCTGAAACCGGGATGAGGGCCCCGTTGAGCGGGTGCCCAAGCTCCTGGGTCAATGAAAAGATGATCTCGGCCAGCTCCCCAAGCGAGACCCAGGAGGAAAAGTCAGCGGTAGGCATATCCCGGCGGTTCGCGGCTGTATCGATCACTGACGGCATAACCGCCATCACGTTGATATCGGACTTCTTGACCTCATCGGCCACCGAAGCCACCAGGGCGTTCAGACCTGCCTTGGTCGCCGTGTAGAACCCGAATCCAGCGGTAGGATTCAAGGTGGACTTCGCGCTCACCAGTACCACGCGCCCGAAATTCTGCTCTTTCATCCTCGGAATGAACTCTCTCAAGAGGAGAATGCTGGACTTGAGGTTCGCATCGATCAGGAACTCGATATCCTCGTCCTTGATCTCGCCGATCTCGGCGTATCTAAACCCGCCTGCGCAGTGGACGAGCCCGTCGATCTCGGCCACCTGCGAAGCAAGGGCTCTGACTGAAGCGGGATTCGAAAGGTCGGCTTGCAGCCAGGTCACGCTTTCGGAATCCCTGGCTTCCGTCGGCCTCGTAGACCGGGAAGTCGCCATCACCATGCAGCCGGAACGTACGAACCGATCCATCACGATTCGGCCCAGCGCTCCGTCAGCTCCCGTGACCAACACGCTTCGACAAGCTCTCTTCGCCATGAGATCGAGCTATAACACGATTTTCGAGCAGGAACTAGGCCGCCATCCTTTCGCTCTTAGCCCGGCGGGGAGGGTGAAGGATCCAAACGGGAGCCGGCGCCCTGCGAATGACCTGCCTGGCGATGCTCCCGAGGAGAGTGGAGCTGATAGGGCCACTTCGAGCCGCCATCGCGATCACGTCGGCGCCGATCCTTTCGCACTGATCGCGGATATGCTCGGACACGCTGCCTCCACCTTCGATCAAGATGGGAGTCGAGCTCACGCCCCGCTTCTCCGACCACCTCACCCAGGCCTCGATCTGCTTTCTGTGTTCGAACGCCGTTCTCGAAAAGTAGCTATGGACCGGCACCCAGGATCCTCCAAGCAGGTAAAGCCCCGACTGAAAGGCCGGCTCGATCGAGCCCGGAAGGACGTGAAGAATCCAGACGTCAGCTCCGAACTCCCGCGCTCGAGCCAGCATATGCTCATAGAGATACCGGGAATGATCTCCCAGGTCCGTGGAGAAAAGAATCGAGCGGATGCGAGATGGCACCTTATGGCTTCCAATGACCATCGAAGGAACGTCGCCGTAGAGGATGAGTGCTTCGGCAAAGCTTCCCATGATCAGGCGGCTCAGTCGCGTTCGGCCATGGGTCCCCAGCAGCACTAGATCCGCCCCCACTTCCTCGCAGTAATCGGCCAGAAGCTGAATCCCGGTGCGCCGGGAGCCCGTCCTGTTCACCAATACCCTCGGCTGACCCGTCCGCTCGATCTCGGCCACCTTTACGATGTCCGGAAGCGCCGACTCAGCAGCCGGCAGGTATTGGCTCAGCCAAGGAGAAATCATTTCGTCCGAAATGTTGAAGTCCCGAGGGCAAAGAACATAGGCGGGGTAGACATCGACCTGGTATTGTTCGGCGAACATCCGAGCTGTGCTGATGACTCCTTGGCGAACCGCCCCATCAGCCTCGAATGGATCCACAGCCCAGACCAGTTTCTTTAGCCGTTCCGGTTTCGGCATCAAGCTCTCCGTCAGTTGATAGGTCATCAATAGAACGAAGCATCATGTATGCCAGGCTTTCTCGCTTCTCCTCGAAGCGTCAGATCAGGCTAATTGTGAATCATGGTGATCACTTGATTCCTCAGTTCATCCGACAAGCAGGCTGTCGAGGGGTCTTCATCAAAACGAGGGGCATGAGGGATCGCGTTAG
>CAYNDM010000400.1:0-2390 GCA_964395265.1 uncultured Bacteriovoracaceae bacterium | reverse complement strand
TTCCTGAAGGGCAATTCGTCGTCGTCGACCTGAAAGACCGGGAACGCGTTGTCGGATTCGCGGCCAGCCTGATCGTGCTCTGGGATGATTACGAGATGACGAGCCCTTGGAGGGATTTCACGGATCATGGGATGTTCACCAACCACGATCCCGTTCATGGGCGAACTCTGTATGGCGCGGAGATCATGATTCATCCCAAGTATCAGGGCAGGGGATTGGGAAAGAGGCTTTATGCCCAGCGCGAAGAGCTGGTTCGAGCTCGCGGGCTTCTGAGGATACGCGCAGGAGCCAGACTGCGAGGATACCATGCGTACTCGAGCCGCATGAACGCCGAGGAGTACACTCGAGAGGTTGTCTTCGAGCGGATCTTCGATCCCACGCTGAGCTTTCAACTTAAGAGAGGATTTCACGTGCTCAGCGTGGTTCCGGGCTACCTGAAACATGACCCCGAGAGCCTGGGATATGCCGCCGTGATCGAGTGGATCAATGATCAGGTGGCGCAACCCGAGCATTACGAACATCTTAAAAAAACCAAATTTTACAGATACTTGTGAGCTTAACGCACAATTGACAGACGCTCCCTTTGGCGATATAACGCGTCGCATGAATAAACAGTTTTTGTCTGTTGTGTTGGTAGGTGCATTGGGTTTTTCTGCGACCGCAGCGGCGGATCCTGTCTGCTTCTTTCTTCCTGACAGCGTGTCAAAGGACGCGGTACGGGATTTCGAACTTCGCAGTGGGATCTGCATCGACGAGGTGAGCGCTGATTTCCCCGCCATGCAGCGCAGAGCGGTTTATCGGCTCGAGGGCGTGACCGATGAGGCGGGACGCAGCCTTCAGGCTCCTTCGATTGTCGTGGAGCTTTGGGAAACGAACGATTGGTGCCACGTTGAATCTAAGCCAGTGGCGACCATCCGGTATAGTCAAGTTGACGGCTTGATCCCGCGCGATTGAATCTGGCCTAGTTTGTTCAAGGATGCCTGGGCAGGCATCACGTGCTGCCCAGGCATCATGGACTCAAATCTGAATCCTATGCTGAAGGAGTGATTTATTCGCCGTCAGCGAAATCCACTTCAGCTTCCAAATCCAGTGCCTGATCTTCCACGACGTCGGCGCTGTACAGTTCTCCGTTAGGAATTCTGCACGCGCTGGTGGGCTTGATGTAGTTCGTGGGACACTTGAAAGCGATACATTCTTTCAAAGTGAATCCGCAGTATTTGATGAAGCTGCCGGAATAAATCAGCTTACACGAGACATCGTAGTAGCCAATCGTTCCGCAGTTCGGCCTAGCCGAAGCCTGTTCGACCGAACCGAGGAAAAGAGCTGCGCTCATACCCAGAATCATGACTAACGTTTTCATTTTTTCTCCTCTTTCTGTTTTTCCCCCATGAACGAGACATTCGCCCAGATTCATGACCCACCAATACGGGACTCATCCAGGATCCAGTCGGCTCATGGTTGATTTGTTGTTACTGCGAAGAATCGGTACAGACTCGATCGATTAGTTCTGAGAATGCTGGAGTCGAAATAGAGTCACTCGCTTCGAGCGAAGCAATATCGATCCACAGCAATCGAAGTATCGATTCAACGGTAATCGAGTGCCCATTCAGAGGTGAGGGTGCTAGGCGTGAGACAGCCCGGTTATCAATCAGTCCGATTTTCTCTACAGATCCTAAGCGTCGAGCGGCTAATACGCAAGGGGTATTTCGCTCCGTATTGGTGCTTTTGTGCCATTTTCCCAGGGAAAAGCGGGTTTTTTTGAGAGTAGGGTCGCATGAGACGTGTACTGGGGCTCCCGATCCCCGGTTTCGAGTCTCCCGATCCTCGCGATTTGCCGCGCACCATGGGGTGATCGAAGTCCTGAAGCGCGTCGCCGGCATCGCCAAAGTCCTGGCGCGGAACGTGCTGGCTTAGAGCGCCGGCTAACGGTAGTGTTGAATCATACAGCCAAAGAGTTGAGAGGCACGAGGACGGAATGTCGGAGCTCAAGCACCCGGAACCATTCGACAATGAAGAAGTAGCCTCCGAAGAGCTCGATCCGTTGGAGAGCCTTCTGCAGAGATGGCCGGAGCTGACTTCAGAGCAGCGTCATGAGTCTTTTCGCGAGCTGAACCGCCTGGAGGCCGAAGAAGTCTTTCTGAAGCTGGGAGCTCATGAACAGGCCGAGATTCTTCAAAACATGCAGCCTCGCGAGAGGAGATCCTGGCTTCGCCTTCTCGCGCCCGACGACGCTGCCGACCTGATTCAGAGGCTTCCTGAGGAGCTGCGCGCGGAATCCGTGAAGCTCCTCGATCCCCAAACCCAGCGCGAGGTCACGGCGCTCTTGGCCTACGCCGAAGACGAGGCAGGCGGTCTGATGAACGCGCGCTTTCTCCGGCTTCGGCCGGAGA
>CAYNDM010000399.1:0-2397 GCA_964395265.1 uncultured Bacteriovoracaceae bacterium | reverse complement strand
CTCGAGCTCCGCCTTCATTCGATCCCGGACCGGCGACCAAAGCGCAACCAGGTCGTGCCGGCCGATGTGGCCCGCGATCCTCACGCCGCGATCGACCGCCGCCCAGTTCATCAGCTTCGAAAAGACCGAATGCTTCTTCTCGCCGCGAAACTCCCAGATTCCGGCATCGGGAAGTTCGAAGCATTGAATCGCCTGCTCGACCAGCTGCTCTACGTTCTTCAGCGCCTGGCCCTGGTCAGTCCGGTCCAAGCGACGATCAAAGAACGTCGGCGTAATGGCGAGCACCATCTCGCCGTAGACGTCGTGCTGCTCCATCTTGTACGCGGCATTTCCGACGCGCACCGGGCCCAGCCCTTTGAATCCTTTCAGCCAAGGCAGCTCGACCTCCGTGAGCTCTTTCTCGCCGCCGATGCCGTAAACCGGTTGGAGCAGCCGTCCCGGTTCCGATGCGCAGATATTCTGAAGATAGCGGATGAACGACTCCATTTCCTCGAACTGCCCTAATCGGTTCAGGACCGAAACGACGAAGTAAGCGTCGCGAAGCCAGCAATAGCGGTAGTCCCAGGTTCGCCCCGGCTCGGGTCCTTCCGGAATCGACGTGGTCGTGGCCGCGATGATCGCGCCCGTATCCTCGAAGATATGCAGCTTCAGGGCGAGTGCCGAGCGGATTACCTCGTTTTGGAACTCGAAAGGGATGTTGCAGTGCTTTGCCCAGCCCCTCCAATAGGCGATGGTGCGGTCGAGCTGCTCCTCGATGGCGAACTTGAGAGTGCCCCTGAACGGAGTCCCGAACGAAAGAATGAAATGCTTGGATTCCTTCAGCTCGAAAGGGATCTCCTGCAAGATGTGGCTGATCGCCGCATCGGAGCGCAGATAGACCGACGAGCTACTGCCCTCGTACTTCACCCCCGCGGAGATCGGCACGACACGAGGAGACTCCTTGCCATACTCCATCCGCGGGCGGCAGCGCACGACGACCCTGGGAATTCCCTTCAGCGGTCGGACGACGCGAATGATCTCGACGGGCCTGTAGTACCCGTACTCCTTCTCGAAGCGCGGAGTGAAGTCGATCACCTCGAACTGATCGCCCTCTGAGCCCGTGAACGTGGTCACGAGAACGTTGGTGTTGCGCATGTAGTGCTGTCGGGTCTCCCACTTCTGGGTGGTGCCTTCGGCGGGAGCGGGCTCGATGCTCCAGAACCCGGCCTCATCCGTGTCGAGAAGCGAGGCGAAGATCGACGGAGAATCGAAGCGCGGCATGCAACACCAAACGATTTTCCCGGATCGATCGATCAACGCAGAGATCTGGCAATTCCCTATGAGCCCGTAGTCGAGATGCGGCATCCTGAGTCCTCCATAGAGCAAAGTTGGAGCCAATATCCCGATGAGGCAAGCAAAGAATCCGAACCTGGACCCTCAGGCTCATTCGTGCTATTAGACGCGAGGCATATTAGTTGCAAATCGCCTCACTCCGCATGAAACGAATTTACGCGCTTGCCTTATTCGCACTCACTCTTGCGGCCCTCCTGGTGGCCGGCATCCAGAGCTTTCTGGCGGAGCGCGCTCACCTTCGGGAATATGGGCAACGCGCCGCTGCTCTCTCGATCGCGGTCGAAGACGCGATTCAACGGGCTTACTCCCGAAACGATTTTCAAGCGATCTCTGCCCTGGTCGAGCGATTGCGCGTTCATCAGCGGGTTTCCGGGCTCGCGCTCTGCCCGATGCCCCAGCTTGACACCCTGGTCGCGAGATCCTTTCCGGAGGGCGCCGGATTCGACGGGATCTGTAGCTCGATCAAGAAAATGGGAGGCTACTGGACCGCGAAGCTGCCCTCGAACGGAAGCAAGCACCAGTTCTTCGCGCGCCGGATCGAGCTGGCCGGAAGCGACGCCTCGATCACGATGATCCTGGCTCAAGACCTCTCGCATGTTCGAAGCGAGTGGATCGAGACTTTCGTCCGCACGGCGGCAGTGACCTGGCTGGCGGGCTTCGCCTTGATCCTCCTTGTTGCCACCCAGCTCCGGCGCTTTTCCAAAAACACGTTTCACCACCTGCACCGCGTATTGCGCGCCTTGGCCGCCGGAAAGAAAGTCGGCCCGCGTCTGGAGCGCCTTTCCGAAACCATGCCTCAGGACCCCGAGATGAACCGGATCACCGAGGATCTCGGGAATCTGGCGCAAAAAATCCTGATGCTGCCCAAGGAGACTGCGGAGCCAACGGCGAACCAAGAAGCCAGTTGGCTCCAATCCCTTCGCGAAACCATCGGCTCTCGAACCGCTCTGGTCTTCGCCAACCGGCAGCCTTACATTCCCCAGAAAATGGGCGAAAAGATAGAGGTCGTTCGCCCCGCCAGCGGACTCGTCACAGCGCTCGAGCCCATCCTTCGCCACAGTGGCG
>CAYNDM010000398.1:0-2402 GCA_964395265.1 uncultured Bacteriovoracaceae bacterium | reverse complement strand
CCATAACTCCATGTAATTAATTAATTTAATTAGAATTATTAATTTTCTGCCCCCGTATTGCGCATGGCGACATTTCTAGATACAACGAGTCGGCTGCTGTTTGACCGCTCGCAAGCTTGGGTTTGGAGCCGTAGGTGCTGGAATGAAAAGGTTTTTTCGTCAATTAAAGCTCTCCGCTATCGCCCTGGCACTCGCGTGCGCCCAAAACCCCGCCTTTACCCTCCTCGCCCTTGCCGACGAGGTTCCCTGGGAAGTGAAAAATCCCCGCGGCGATTCCGTGCTTCCCGACCTTTTTTACGCTGAGTCGATTCAAAACGAACAGATCATGCCGCTGGCGGTCCATGATGATCGCTACCAGATTGATCGTCTGATTTACCCGACCCTGGGGAATCCCGCTCTGGTTCTGCGCGACAACCCCCAAGACGCCCTGCTCTTGGTCATGCGCATCGAGCACGAGTTTTTGGATCATCTGACCCCTCTCGCAGGACCTGCCATCCAGGGGACCAGCCAAGAAGAAGTTCGCTTCGAGAGCGAGGACAAAAACAATCGTCTGAAGTTCTTTCTCGCCAAGAGCCACTCCCGGTACATGGGAACTGAAAGTCCCCGCTTGAATGAGGACGACGGTTTCGCGGTTTTCGAGATCAAGCCCTCCTCTTATACCTGGCGAACGATCGACGAGGACATGCCATCGGCTTTCAAAGCCAGGCGTACGCTCCAGGTCTATTTCGATCACGAGGCTTTGGCTAAAGTGCCCGCTGGCCTTTACGATATCCGGTACGAGCTGATCCGGGACGGCCAGCTCGTGAGCATGGGCCGTTCCCCCACTTATGAATTCCAATACAACGCGGTAAGGATCTTCGATGAGACACCTACGAAGTACTTCGCGCTCAACGTAACCGACACCCAGGCTTCGGTCGGCATGATCTACCGAAACTTCACTCTCGAAAAGCTCAAGGAGCTGGTCGAATACCTCAACACCACCAAGGTTCCAGAGATCGCGGAAGCCGCGTTCATCACGTTCAACGGCGATCTCCACAACGGCGGCTCTCCTGGGGCGCTTCAAGAGGGCTCCGTCGCCCGCGTCTACAACGACGAGGCCAAAGCGGTCCTCAATGCCATTAAGCGCCTCCGATTTCCTATCTTCCTGACCTTTGGTAACCACGACGGAGCGATGTCCACCGGGCATGTCCCGAAACTCGTCAGGAACTTTCCTTTCGATCCGATGACCTCCGAGCCCTTCGATGACCAGTCGCTAGGGAAAGCTATTCTCGACGCCTATCCGAAAGCCTGGCCGGACTTCAGCATGAAGAAGTACCGTGAGTTTCTTGAACGGACGCGCAACCAAAAAGGGGGCCGCCACTTCGATCTATACTCGGGAAGCTTCATCCGGGATATCGGAGAAACATGGAGCAGTTGGCGCGAGATTCCACGCGAAGAACGCAACATGGTTCTCTACGATGGGATCTACCAATGGCAGCGCACCTACGGTCCTACCTATTCGTCGGTCAGCTTCGGCAACACCCTTTATCTCAACCTCAATACCTTCGAGCTTCGTCAGCATCGGCGAGCCGCATGGGGCCTTTATGTTGCGAACTATGGCGGCGACATGTCTCGAGTGCAGATCGACTGGCTCAAGCGGCAACTGGCCCGATTCTCCCCCGGGGAAAAGGATATCGTCCTGATCGGACACCACGATCCTCGTGGAGGCCATCGCAACCGTGATCACGGCTACTACTTCAAGCAAAGGGAATACGACGGCGTCTTGCCAAGCTTGTTCTCGTTTCTCTCCGGCGAGCTCCCTTGGGATCGAATCTGCAAGCTTCCCGGCGGCATTCTTCCAAATAGCGTCAAGAAGCAGTGCGGGCACGTGGGACTGCAAGAATGGATGCAATCCGACCTCAAGTTCGATTGCACCGAGGAAGACCGTGGTCCTGACATGAACTGCAAATCGATTTTCCTTCGAAGAGAATCGCCCTGGCACTCAGGAGCCGAGCTGATGAAGCTCATTTCGCAGAGCTCGAACGTCAGGACTTTTCTCCTGGGACATTCGCACATCAATACCTATGAGGTGAAGCAGGAGGGCCAGGGCCTCTTGAAGGGAGGCTTCGTCCTGAGCGGCGATCCACAGCGCTCCAAACGGGAGCTGGTCATCATGCGAATGGCCACCGCTTCGAAGATCACGCCCCAGCGCTCGATACGCTTCAACGAACGGGTCATGCACGGCTTCGGGGTCTTCCGGATCGCTCCGAATAACGATCGGCGCAATTACCCGTGGGAACAAATCAACGCCGTACGCTACTACATCAACCTGGATGGCTATTTCGTCCCCGCCGGACAGTTCGAGCTCGACCGCACCAAGCCTCTCGGCTCAGACGCTCCTGAGAACCCCCTGACCCAAATGT
>CAYNDM010000397.1:0-2433 GCA_964395265.1 uncultured Bacteriovoracaceae bacterium | reverse complement strand
TTATTATTGAGGTTAAAGGTAGGTTTCAAGGATTATCGTGTCTGGTCGCTATTTTATGGTGACTTCATCCTTGGATCGATTCAGAGCTCGTGCTGGATGCATCAGAGCTGCGAATTGGCGGGGAAGTGCCGGTCAGTGAAGCCTGAGCTCCTTTGGGGCATGTGGGGCATGGATTTGCGGTTGGGGTCAATTGCTTCTGCCCGGTTCTGAATATAGGGTGACAGCTTATGAAATTGTCTCGAGAAAAGGACGGGAGTCGCGCTCGCCGCTTGCTAGTGACGGGCGGTGCGGGATTCATCGGGAGCGGCTTTGTCGAAGTGGCCGTGCGGAACGGTGACGAGCTGATTGTGCTCGACGCCCTCACGTATGCGGGGCATGAGGAGAACCTGGAGGGGATCACCGGGCCAGGCCGATTCGAGCTGGTCAAAGGGGATATCCGTGATTCCGACCTAGTGAGTCGGCTGCTGAATGAGTTCGCGATCGAAGCGGTGCTGAATTTCGCGGCAGAGTCGCACGTGGATCGGTCGATCTCCGGGCCTGCGGCTTTCATTGAGACCAATATCATGGGCACTTACCGTCTTTTGGACGCATCCCTGAGGTACTGGGAGGCTTTGCCCAAGGCGAAGAAGGCTGCTTTTCGGTATGTCCAGATCTCCACGGATGAGGTGTTTGGGACCCTGGGCGACGAGGGCAAATTCAACGAGCGCACGCCCTATGCTCCGAACTCTCCTTACTCCGCATCAAAAGCCTCGGGCGACATGCTGGTGCGGGCGTGGCATCACACTTATGGGCTGCCGACGATCGTCACCAACTGCTCCAATAATTATGGGCCTAGGCAGTTCCCCGAAAAGCTCATCCCTTATATGATCCATTGCGCTCTTTCCGGGCGCCCTTTGCCGGTGTACGGCCAGGGCTTGAATGTCCGCGACTGGATTCATGTGGAGGATCATTGCAAAGGGTTGCTTCTGGCGCTTGAGAAAGGAACCCCTGGAAGGACCTACTGCTTCGGAGGGGATGCGGAGCGAAGGAATATCGACGTGGTCAGAGCGATTTGCCGAGAGCTCGACAAGGTTCGTCCCAAGCAGTCAGGGACTTACGAGAGCCAGATCGCTTTCGTAACGGACAGGCCTGGACACGACTGGCGTTACGCGATTGATGACTCGCTGGCCAGAGCCGAACTGGGTTTTGCCAGGAGCTATGACTTTGAATCCGGTCTCAGGGCAACCGTGCAGTGGTATCTCGATCATGAGGCTTGGTGCGAAGCTGTTTTGGGGAGGGCCAGATGAAAGGAATTTTGCTCGCTGGAGGCAGTGGCACCCGGCTTCACCCGTTGACCTTGGGGGTGAGCAAGCAACTCTTGCCCGTCTATGACAAACCGACGATCTATTACCCACTCGCGACGTTGATGCTGGCCGGCCTTCGAGAGATTCTGATCATCAGCACTCCGAGGGATGTGCCCATGATTCGCTCCTTGCTCGGAGATGGCAGCCAGCTGGGGATCCAGATTTCCTACGCGGAACAGGCAGCTCCCGAGGGCATCGCCCAGGCGTTCCTGATCGCGGAGGATTTTCTGGCAGGGGACTCCTGTGCCTTGATTCTCGGGGACAACCTTTTCTACGGGCACGATTTTGTCACGATGCTCGAGTCCGCAGTCAAACACGATAGCGGCGCGCAGGTGTTTGGGTATCGGGTCCAGGACCCTGAGAGGTACGGAGTGATCGAGATCGATGCCCAGGGAACCGCGGTCAGTCTCGAGGAAAAGCCGAAGGTCCCGAAGTCATCGTGGGCGGTGACCGGGCTTTACTTCTACGATTCGAACGTGATCTCCATAGCCAAGGGCCTCAAGCCCTCCGCCAGAGGGGAGCTCGAGATCACCGACGTGAATCTCCATTACCTGAGAAGTGGCCAGCTGAAGGTGCGCCTGCTCGGCCGAGGGATCGCCTGGTTGGACACCGGAACCCCTCAAACGCTTCTCGAGTCGTCTTTGTTCGTCCAAATAGTCGAGAAGCGGCAGGGACTGAAAATCGCCTGCATTGAAGAAGTGGCGTTCTCGAAAGGCTTCATTGATCGCGAACAGTTGTCGCGGCTGGCTGAAGAATGCAAATCGAGCGAGTACGGAAAGTACCTGAGACAGGTGCTGAAAGATAGCCATGCGTGACGGGTGCCTCAATCGGGTCCTGATCTTCGGTGCCAGTGGCCAGCTTGGGGATTCCCTAGTCCGGCTCATCGGTCCTAGCCGCTGCACGGCCCTGAGCAGGCTGAGCGCGGACCTTTTTTATCCTTCGAGACTCCCAGCCATCCTGGACCACTTCGACCCTCGCGTGGTCATCAACGCCGCTGCATACACTCAGGTCGACCAGGCAGAGTCCCAAGAGGACATTGCCCACATCGTGAATGCCGAGTCACCTGGAATCATTTCGGAGTGGTGTGCGA
>CAYNDM010000396.1:0-2441 GCA_964395265.1 uncultured Bacteriovoracaceae bacterium | reverse complement strand
CTTACCCGATCAGGATCGTGGTCCAGAGCACCGAGAGCACGTTTGGTTACTTCGAGAAACGGGTAGTTCTCTGGGTTCAGGACAGTCCCAGGCCAGCCCGGATCGAACTCGAAAGCAACTTGGAGTTCGTCGAAGGAGAGCCTTCGGAGCATTTTTTCAGGGTCATCAGCGAAGACTTCCCAGAAGGCCCATTTGGGATTTCGACCGATGGTCTGCCGCAAGGCGCGCAGATTCTGCCTGTCTCGGGCAGCCGGAATCGGTTCAAGCTGGTTTACACGCCAAGCTATCAGGAAGTGACAAACGCGCATGCTTCGGACGCGCGGGGTTATTAGCGTGATTTGGATGTGGGCGTCGCTTTCACCGAGCCGCGAGTGACGCGTGTTCGCCAAACCGTGAAGTGCAGGATCCGGGATAACCGCCAGGCTCCCAAGATTTCAGCTCCCTCTGAGTTGAATCAGGCCATGGACGTGACGTTTCTGCTGTCGGCCGAAGACACGAACGGTGAAGGAAGCCCGCGCTTCGCAATTGAGCAGAGGCCGCCCTTCGGTCAACTCCGGGTCGAAACTCAGTCCATCCCGGCCGGTCCAGCCGGCATGCCCGTGACCCGGTTGATCGTGCGTTGGTATGATATTCCACCCAGTCATTTCGGCCAGACTGGAGACTTCCAGTTCCGTGCCTGCTCTTTAGCCAATTCGGATGGGCGGTCGACTTGTTCGACCCATCAGATCAGGGTGCATCTGACCGGGATCGTGCATTCTCCGCCGGAGATTGATCGCCGGGACTGGCCATTGGGTACCGTCCGCAGATTCCGGGCGGGCGAGAGGCTGACCCTACCGTTCCCGATCGTGGACGCCGAAACGCGGTTGCCTGTCGATCGAGTGGAAATCGAGCTCCAACCCGACTCCGAGGATACGGTTCGGTGGAGCGATGGCGTGCTGACCGTGAGCAGCCAGACTCCAGGCATCAAGCAGTTCAATATCAGGGCCTTCTCCGATTACGGCATGGCGCGGGTCGAGAGCATGGTTTACGAGGTCCTGCCTCCGGAGCAAACGAATGAATAAGATCTTCAAACACACTCTTCTGTTGGTGGTATTACAGATCTCTTGGGCGGGCGTGGCTGGAGCCGCGACCGACGACTCGATCGAAGATCAGATGAAGAGCCTGGAGCTTCCTTCGAATCGCGCACCGGTTAATCTGGAGTCTGAGAGCTTGTACGCGATCCAGAGTCGCTACAGCCCGCTTCGTTCCCGAAGCGAGATCAGCGTATCGGGTGGCTCATCGCTCACTGGCGGGGGTGGGTTCAGCTCCGCGCGCGAGCTGGCGGGCACGGAGCGTGTTCCTCTCACTGATCGGTGGCAGCTGGGGGGTTCGGGCTCGTTTGTTTCAATGAGCTGACGCCTCCGGCGCAACGGCTGCTCTCGAACGAAGGGTTGGCGCCTGACGTCTCCTATGCCAAATGGCGGGCGGACCTGACGATGGGCCTGCATACGTTCTACGGCAAGTTCAGGCTGACTTTGGATCATGTGCTCTACTTCGATCACTATGTGGCGCTAGGACCTGGCTGGGTCTCTTTCAGCTCGGGCAAGGGTCCAGCAGGAGTGGTCGATACCGGCTTCGTCTTCTGGCTCGGTAAGAGCTGGAGCGTGCGCACCGGCCTCAAAGACTATGTCTTCAAAGAACAGCGTGTGGCGAGCTCGGGTCTCGCCCAGCATCTGATCTTTCACCTGGATATCGGCTGGGTGCTGGGAGGCTCGATATGAAATCAAGCCGAAGCGCTTGGATCTGGGTGACGTTGCCCATTGCCTTGACGGGTATTTCGTCCGCACTGGCCGATTCCACAGGTACGGGGGCGGACGTCCTGATGAAGTCTCTCGGAGCCGTGAACCCGGAGGAATCCAACGATCCTGCGGCAGGCGCGCTTCAGTCGGGGTTCGAGATCAAAGATCCTTTCATGATGCGCTTTTTCGTTGAGTGGAAATCGCATCGAAAGGAGCTGCCCCTACATGTCAATCAATGGGCTCACTCGCTTCTGACCGGCAAGATCAGGGCGGCCGCGCATCTCTGGACCCAGGTGCAGAAGTCAATGCCGGAAGCCTGGGCCAAGACCGCGAGAATCGCGCACGTTTATAGCTTATGGCGCCTGGATCTGGACCAAGCCTTTTGGGATGAGTGGCTGGAGCTCCTTTTTGATCCTGGCGTGGCCCAGTCCGATTCGATGACCGCTTTGCACCAGATGATCGGCGATGCTTTGCCGAAGCGGCTGGTGGAGCGTCCCGTGCAGCTCGATTCGTCGGCGCTTGAGAAGATCATCGCGTTGAAGCAGGACGCCTCGGCGATCACCACATTGAAAGCCTGGGCATTGCTTGGTCAGGGCTCTCGACATACTCAGGTCGTTCAATCCGTGCTTGAGGCTTTGCCTGCCTCGCATCCTCTCAAGCTCC
>CAYNDM010000395.1:0-2446 GCA_964395265.1 uncultured Bacteriovoracaceae bacterium | reverse complement strand
GAAGACGATCTACAAGGTGACCGAGGCGATTGTTCGTCGCCAGCGGGATTTCTTCGAGAAAGGCGTGCAGTTCCTGAAGCCCATGATCCTCAAGGACGTGGCGAACGACATCGGCATGCACGAGTCCACCATCTCGCGCGTGACGACCAACAAGTTCGTCCACACCCCGGTCGGGATTTTCGAGCTCAAATATTTCTTCAACTCGAGCATCAGCTCGGCGGACGGATCCGATTCTCTTGCCAGCGAGGCCGTGAAAGAGAAGATCCGGCAGATGGTATCGAAGGAAGACGCTCGCAATCCTCTTTCCGATCAGAAGATCGTGGAGCTTTTGCGCGCGGAGAACATCGACATTGCCCGGCGCACGGTCGCCAAGTATCGCGACATGCTGGGTATTCTGAGCTCAGGCAAGCGCAAGAAGATTATTTAAATCATCCAAGTCGCTGCCGGTAACGGTCACTCCCGAAGGCACTTCGGACAACAGGATCCCCCAGCAACAAGGTCACTGCGGCAACGGACTGGCGTCGTAGATGACTCTCACCTTCTCGAAATCGCCTTCGGCGAAGTCCAGGTCGTGGAAGATGACCGTATTGGAGCTAACGTCGTAGATCCAATAACCGCCTTCCTCTTTTGGGCCTCCTTTGAGCTCCTTTTCGTTATGGAAGACCCGCAACGTCGATAGGATCGGACGCAGCTTCAGCTTCAGCCGAGCTTGCTCGATTCGCTTGGCGATGTCCTTGCCGATTTCAGCCAGGTTATCTCCGAACTGATCCGAACAGATTGGATAGGCCTTTCCTTGCGTCAGCTGGATGAGCTCCTGGTACTTGCTGCCCTGAAAGGGAAAACGGGTGCACCTGGATTCAGACTGGAAAAACGCCCCATACGCCACGAGCCTATCTGGGCCTCCAAGGACTCGATTCATGATCTCAATAAACTCGGGCGTAGTCTGCCTGCTTTGCTCCGGCTCGTCACTCACCACGATCAGAAAGAGCATCGACCCTTTTCTCAGAAAATCAGGGTAGCGGCTCAGAGTCAAAAGCACCGGCTCATAGGTCTTTTCGTCGGGCGACCCGCGCGTGCCCAATTGCCTGACTGCCCGTTGAAATGTTCCGACCGGATCCGGAGACTTCGAATCAATGCGATCGTAAGAATGGAACCCGGCGTAGGGGGAGCGGCGGTCCGCAAAGTCCGTGGAGATCAAGCCCATTTTCCAGTCGCCTTGGCTAGCGAACTGATGGAACTGCTGGATGAACCGATCCGTGTTCAAAATCACCTGTCGTTGAAACTCATCCATGCTGCCACTATTGTCGATCACCCAGAGAATATCTGCCCTGACGTTGAAGA
The DNA here is from genome assembly GCA_964395265.1 of uncultured Bacteriovoracaceae bacterium. Classification (GTDB taxonomy): domain Bacteria; phylum Bdellovibrionota; class UBA1018; order UBA1018; family UBA1018; genus CAYNDM01. The sequence goes on along the minus strand of CAYNDM010000395.1, from coordinate 1,105 downwards.
CCATTTCCTTGACGGTGAATTCCTCGCGAGTGTGCAGCGTTTCTTGGTCGGACACGAGATACATGAACCCGGGATCTTCGCAAGCGATCAGGCCGATCGCGAATAATCCGACGAGCGTCCTTCCCACTCTTCCGGCGATCGTAACCATTTTTACCCTCCCTGAGCGGCCGCCCCGCTCAAGCACTTTCCACGCGTGGTCGATTTCAGGCGAAAGAGCTCATCCGGCCAGATCACCCCATCGAACTTGAACACCATCTCGCCAGGGTTCTGCTTCAGGGCCGCGGATTGGCTCATCCGGATCTGGTCCGCATCTATCTGGGCATTGCCTTGGGTCATGCTCGCCAGCTGGCTCACCTGGCTCAAGAGCTCGACTTTGATGAAGCGCATCTTGGTGATGGACTCCCTCAATGCCCGTTCCATTGTCTTCCACTGGCGTAAGTACTGCGAATCCCTGCGCTTGATCGAGGCCTCGAGCGCCAAGCGCGTCCGGTTCGACGCCTCGGCCCAATGAGACTGGACGCCCACGGCCGGCAGAGCCGCCGTCACGCTCTCTTTCGAAAGCGCATCGAGCTTTTCAAGTTCCTTCTTGCGCGCTTCGATGGAATTCTCGGCCAGAAGCGAGAAGTAATCCGGTCGCATCGGACGCGACGGCGATTGGCTCGAAAGCGCTTCGCTCACCCGTTTCGCCCAAGCACGGTTGACTCGGAGGAATTCGGAGAAGTTCTTCTCGACCTTGTCGTAGAAGCAAAGCTTGAGGTTAGAAACCGCCGCCACCACTTGGATTTCGGGAAGAAACCGGTCATCGAGGATTCCGGTTTCGAAATTGGCGATTTCACCCCGGAGCTCGGATAGGGCTCCCCGTCGCAGCAGGACCCAGGTCAACTCCTCGCGGGCCGTGATGAACTCATCGGCGCCCCTGGGAATCTTCCGGTAAAAGAGCTCAGCTGCGTCCAGATTGCCCGCCTGATAAAGCAGTCGAGCCAGCTGAAGGTGGTAGCTTGCTGCTTCGGCCGCATTACGGGTCATGCGCATCGCGGGTTCCACATGCGCCTTGAGAACCTGAGCGGCTTGAGCCAGATCGCCTTTACGGGTCCACCCCAGGACC
>CAYNDM010000394.1:0-2460 GCA_964395265.1 uncultured Bacteriovoracaceae bacterium | reverse complement strand
TTCCTGCTAACGATGAGCCGGTCAAATACCATCACGCGCTTCTCTCGGTCGACGGCGCCGTTCTATACCTGGATCCGAAGGGAACGGGGTACGAGAGCTGGGTCGATAACGATGGCACTCACCCTACGCGCCTAGCCTGTGCCAACCAGACTCTGACTTTGAATCACCACAGCGAAATACCGCTGGTATTGCAGTACTACCAGGGGCCTCGCTACCACATCGCGATGATCATGCTCTGGAGGGAAATCCCACAGAGCATCGACGAGACCTTGGATCCTTCGGTTCTCTCGGATCCTGCCTGCGACCTTATGGGGAACAACAAGTTCTTCGACTCCACGAAGAACCCCTCGAAACCCACGCAGAACTGGGTGAGCCTGCTGGACCGTGGGTGGCGAATCGTGGATCGAGAGAATTTCCTCATGCCTGACGTTAACATCGAGAACCCCTGTATCCCGAAGGGAATCGACTAACCCCCGGATTCTAGCCTTCAGCGGCACTCCCGACTCTGGTACCCGTGTTGCATTTTCCCTTCGGTACCGAACCGAAAGGAGAACGCCATGAGAACGCAAACATCAGGGATCCTCGCCCTCGCAGTGCTGGGCGGGTATCTCGTCTATCGCAATCGCTTCAATATCCAGAGATTCCTCGAAGCGCGCGGCATCGACTTGCCCCTGAGCACCCGCAACGTGAAAGACTTCGTACGCTCCGGCGCAGCGAAGATCTCCGGATCCGCCGAGCATGAGCTGAATCAAACGCAGAGCGATATCCGGTCCGTCGGCTAAGCCGATTCTGGCGAGCCTTCCCAGAAGGAAGGTTCTCAAAAATGCGACTGCCCACGAGTCCGACCGGCTCGTGGGCTTTTTATTTCCCCCGAACGGAAGCCAGCTCATGGCCTTTTCATTTCCCTCGCGCATAAGAATGAGATCAAATCAAAGTCTCGAGGAGAAATTCATGGTCAAGGAGGCGGCATATTCCCAGCGCTGGTGGGTTTTTCTCACGATCCTGCTCCCTCTTGCGAGCTGGGGCAAAGACCTGACGACCTCGGCGGTTCGCTTCGAGAACGCGCCGTCTTGGTTGACCGAGGCACGGATTGACAAGGTGACCTCCCGCATTCAAAGAGCTCTTGAATGGGATATTCGCAGAATCCAGGCGCGATATTACCCAGAAGCCTCTTCTTTCAATCGAGTCAATCCTTATGACTCAAGCGTCCTCGCCTTCACTCGCTCCAAGGACCAGTCGATTCATATCGGCCCCAAGGTCGGGCCAAGCGATTTCGACGTCATCTTTGGCCATGAACTGGCGCACGTCATCTTGAGACAGAAATACAAGAGCGCCATTCCCAACTGGCTGGAGGAAGGATTGGCCAACTACGTCGCTAAACGGGGTAGCCCCGACTACCTCTGGCTGAAATCACAGCCCAAGCACGACGTGAGATCGATGAACCATCCTTATAAAGACAATAACGTCCGCTACCACTATGCCGCATCGACCGCTCTCATGGAGATGCTGGCCAATCGATGCGACATCCACGATCTGCTGCAGCTCTCCGTGGGTTCCAAGCTGGAGAACTACCTGGGGACCTTGTGCGGCATCAAGGATTTGAACCTCGAATTTCAGCAATGGGTCGAACAAAGAGCGCTCCGTTCCCTCCCTAAAAAGCGGTGAAGATTCTGAATCATTTTGGCTCTTCTCGCGGCGAATCAGCCACGGAACTTGCATCCCTTGACTCGAGCATTCAACCTAACTTTCAAGGAGTTCAAAATGAACACGAAGACTTTCGTAATCGCTATTGCTGCGTTCGCTCTTTCCGGGCCCGCGTTCTCCAACGAAGAAGCTAAGATCCAGAAACAAGAAGCGGGAACCCAGGAACAGAACATGCCTGCCGACCCGCATGTTACCTATGGAGAACAAGAGCAAGATTCCGCTAGCCAGCAGGCAGGCGCCCAGGCCAGCCAAGACGTCGTCAGCCAGATTCAGAAAACCACGCTGCTCAACGAGATTCAGCATATGAACCAGAAGGAAATCGAATGGGCGAACCTGGCTCAGGAAAAAGCCCAGTCTCAACAGCTCAAGGACCTCGCCAAGCAGATCGCGCAAGACCATCAGCGCGCCAACCAGAAGCTGCAGCAAATCGCCCGACAACAGAACATCCAGCTCAGCGAGTTCAGCATGGCGGGTTGGGAAAAGGCCAGCACCGACCGTCTCAACCAGCTCAGCGGCTCCGACTTCGATCGGGCCTTCGTCGAGCTCAACAGGTCCACGCATAACCAAACCATGGAGCAGCTCCAGGCCGCACTGAAAGACGTCAAAGACAAGCAGATCGAGTCCTATGTGAAGCAGGACCTCATGCCTGCGATGAAACAGCATCAAAAAATGGCGAAAACCGTGACGCCTTCCCAGACCGCTTCCGGTTAAGCGGAATTCCTCGGCGTCTCATGAAAATGCGGCGGGCCCCTGAAC
>CAYNDM010000393.1:0-2474 GCA_964395265.1 uncultured Bacteriovoracaceae bacterium | reverse complement strand
TCGAAATATGACCTCGCAAATCAAAAGCTTTTCAAGGACATGAGCTTTCCGATCGCCACGCTCAAGGTCATTCACGCCGAAAGCAATGCAGCGATCGCGAGGCTCGAGAGTTTCTACCCGATCGAGCAAACTCCCACCTTGAACCCAAGAGCGGTCATGGTCGGGGATCTAGTCAGATTTCCGCAATAAAGATCGGTTTCGGCAGATGGGTTCCCGCCTGAAACTCTCGCGAGCAACTGGATCCGCGCGAGAATTTCAGGCCAGCTCATTTCCCTGACCGCTCAGTGGGGTTGCGGCACCATAGGCCTCCACGGCGGCGACTGGCTCTTCGCTTCTCCCTGGCATCCCTCCCAAGAAACTCACGCTATCGGCATGAACTTCAAAGGCCAGGCGCGAAACGCCGTCCTTCCCATCGTAGCGGTGGCTTCTCACCATTCCTTCGACGTAGACCGGCTGCCCCTTCGTCAAAAACTTGGCGCAAGCTTCGCCGTTCTTTCCCCACACCACGACACGATGCCACTGGGTATCTTCGCCCAGGGCTTCGGCCTCAGTGTCCGAGTCGCTACGAAACTTCCGGGTTGTCGCCAGCGGAAAAGAAGCCACGCTGGTTCCCGACTTAGTCTCGCGCAGCACGGGATCCGCTCCCAACCTGCCGATCAGAATGATTTTATTCACATCTTTCATGGTCAATGACCTCCTTGAGAAGGAACCATCTGCGACCTGCGTTCCCTCCCAAACGGCCAGGATCCTGGTCCTTCGGCGTGAGGCGGACTCCGCGAACAGATACTGGACTTACGCATAACTTACGCATATATTTTTTGTATGCTCAACCTTCAAACCCCTGTTTCCGAGATCACTGCCTCAAACCCCGAGCGCTCATACGCGCCCTATCGAAAGGAGGAAACCGCTTCCGCTCCCAAAGCCCTACGCCTGGTTGGCCGAGCAGCCGCCGGAGTCCCGATCGAAGCCATTGAGACCCTTTCCTACCTGGACGATCTTCCTGAAATCCCCTCCTACCTGATTGAAAAAGGTGATCACTTCGTGGTCGAGGTCGTCGGCGACTCCATGATCGACGACGGAATCCTGGATGGCGACCTCGTCGTCGTCCGCAGGCAAGCCAGCGCGGAGAACGGACAGATCGTGCTGGCGGAGATCGAGCACCAAGCGACGATCAAGAGGTACTACGCCCGAAGGAACAGGATCGAGCTTCGTCCGGCTAATCCGGAGTACTCATCCTGGTTCGTTCGCGAAGGCGATGAGTTTTTGATCGAAGGAGTCGTCGTCGGCGTGCTCCGTCACCTCGAAAGCTTTATCCCGATTTAGCTTCCTCCGAGAGGGCCGCTCCTTCGCCCGGGGGACGGCCCTCGCTCCTTTTTCGACGATGCGCCATTTCATCCCAAATCCTGAAAACCCTTCGGAAATGAATCATTTCTTAGTTTGCATTTATACAAGACTCGACTAAGGTTAATTTTAGTTCTCAATCCATTCGAAGAATTTCCGGGAGGAATAGTCATGAAGTTGACTCAACAGGGCGTCGTACGTCGCCTCGCACTTGTTCTTGCGCTGACCATGGTGGGCTCGATCGCAGCCTGTAAGAGCGCACCAAAAAAAGACGATGAAGATGTCACGACCGCGGCGGCAGATGAAAACGCCTTGGGTGACTCGGACTCCGGCAAAGCCATGGGCCTTCAGACCGTCCACTTCCCATTCGATGCTTTCGTGCTGGATTCAACTGCGAAGAGCGTGTTGAAGAAAAACGCCGAAATCCTCAAAGCGAATCCCACTTTGAAAATTCAGATCGAAGGACATGCGGATCAACGCGGCGGCATCCAGTACAACCTCGCCCTCGGCGAGAAGCGCGCGAACGCCGCACGCAAGTACATCATCGATCAAGGAATTGACGCCTCACGCGTCACCACGATCAGCTTCGGCGAAGAGCGCCCAATCGATCCAGCCGAGACCGAAGAGGCTTACGCCAAGAACCGCCGGGCGAATTTCGCGATCACTTCCCGATAAGCGATCCGCGCTCGACCGCGGTCACACCGATTGACGGGACAAATGCCCGAGATGGCTTTTGTCCCGTTTCCATTTATACTGGCCTTATGCTTCGAGGATTTCGGAATTCAAGGCCACACTTCTTCGTCGTCCCGATCCTGCTGCTGGCCTCGGCTGCCTGCTCGATCCTGCACACTCGTCCGGTCCAGGAAATGTCCGATACCTCCGCGGCCATTCGCGCCGCGCGCGAAGTCCAGGCCGACACACTCGCCCCCGAGCTCTTTCGCCAAGCGATCGAGTGGTTCGATAAGGCCAAGGTCGAGTACAAGCTCAAGAACTTCATGATCGCCGAGGAGTACGCGAACAAAGCACGACGCTTCGCCGAACAGGCCGAGTTCGAGTCGATTCGCGGAGGAGCGAATCGAGTCAGCACCGCGCCCCCGGATCCGATATCTGGCCCAGCCTACCCGCCCTATGAG
>CAYNDM010000392.1:0-2490 GCA_964395265.1 uncultured Bacteriovoracaceae bacterium | reverse complement strand
GCCGTGCCCGGATGAATCGAACGGTCTATGCGCTCGGCTTGATCGTGATCGGCCTTTTTATCGCGACGCTGCTGATGTTCTCGGTGGCATATATCCGCCCCGTTCGTCGATTGCTCGCTCGGGTCCGGGAAGTTCAGCTGGGCAAGCTCAAGCGCGAGCATCCCAGCACGCTGCGTGGGATTCACCGCGAAATCGAATCCTGCATCGATGAGTTCGCATTGATGGCGGATTCGCAGCAACGGGAGCGTCATCAGTTCGTGACCGCCGTCGCGACGGATCTGCGGACGCCTTTGGTCCCGTTGCAGACGAGCGCCGCTCTTCTCGCATCGATGGGGGATCAGCTCAGCGCGGATCAGCGCTTCGAGTCCTCCGAAGTCGTCAGGCGATCGGTTCTCCGGCTTTCGCGGACCTTGGACGATCTGACCGATACGCTTCAGGTCGAAAGCGGCCAGATTCGCTTGGACGAGAAGATCGTGGACCTGCGCGAATCGCTCAATGCCGTGGCAACCATGTTGAACGGAGCGGGCTCTTCGCACGAAGTGCGGGTCTTCGCTCCGGCGCTGCCTGTCTGGGCATTGGTGGACTCGCAGCGAATCGAGCGCGTTCTGGTCAATCTCGTGACCAAGATCATGCAGTACTGCCCTCAAGGGGGGATGATCGACCTGGCTTTGGCTCACCAGGGCCGCAAGGGACCGGGCTCAGGAGTTGAGATCACCGTCCATCAGGGAACCGGTAATGGCCCTGAGGCGGTGCGCGCGACCGGCCCCGAGCAGGATCTGCTCCGGCACTGGATCAGCGAAAACGGGTTTGGCCTCGCGCTCGCTCAAAAGGTCATGGAAGCCCATGGCGGCACCATCACCGCCGCCGGCGTCGCCGGGACAAGCGTCATCTTCACGATCCGCATTCCCGAAGACCGCCTTGCCGCTCAGATGAGCTCTGGTGTGAATCGCATGTCGGCGTTCCCCTTCCAAAACGGGCAGAGCAGCATGACGGCACCTTCGCCGACGGCGTAAGGGGCGGTACGGCGAAGTAGTCCAAGCCCGATTCACATCAAATGATGCTTCGAGTTCCGATGGAAAGCTGGAACTCGTTCGTCCATGAACCCAAATCACTCGAATTCGCGTGCAGGCGTGCGAGGCTGAGGCTGAGGAGGGGTAGGTCGCGGGACGGTCTCTCGGACTTTGAGCCTGTGGTACTGATCCTTCCTGAAGAGATCATAGAGAAGGCAGACTCGCGCATTGTCATCCAGCTTTGAAGCAACATCAAAGCTGACCGATACGGGCTTGCCGGATGAGCCTGGTGGGTAAACCAGGCCCTGGCACGCCTTCATGCCTGGGTAGTTTCCTTGTTTTGGGACCAAGAGGAGGCGCATGCAGTGGAGTGCCAGGCGATCGGCGGCGTCTCTATCGCTTCGATTGCGCGAAAAATCGGCAGCTAGCTGGTCGAGGCGCGAAGGAAGCTCATCGGCAAACAGTGCTGCGAGCGAATCGAGGTTGCTCATGGCCTTCTTTTTTGCTTCGGCCGTCTGGCTCATCTCTGAAACGTCCGAGGTCTGCATAAAGCCTAAGAGCTCAGTCAGGCTATCGCTCGATGAAAGCTGAAGGACTATGGCGAATGCCTCGTCGATCCGACCGTTACTCATCTTGAAAGAAAGGTCCTGGCTGACGATGGTTTCCAGTGAGCTCGGGATCTGAAGCTGGTTGGCGGCGGGAGCCAGGATTTCTCGGACCTGGGCCAGATCTGCGTCGGTATCCCGGACCTGATAGAGAATCGATCTCGCATTCTCGACCCGCTCCAGCGTAGTTTCGACCAGCTTCCTCATCCCAGGTCGATGTGCCGCAACCCCGGTCTCAGGATGATCGAGCAGATAGGTGAGATACCCTGCTGTGCCGTCCAGAAACTCAATTGCTTTGCGGCGATTTTTGCCTTCGCTGAATGCGGATTCCAGGGTCGCTCCCGAGTTCGTATCCAGGTATTTCTGGGTTCTCGCCTGAACCAGCCTTTGGGCTTTTGGGACCAAGTCAACTTTGATGAGCCTCTTGATCTCTTCTAATCGCGGGACTCGCCAATTGGCTGGATCTGTGGTCAGCAACGTTTCCACGATCTCGGAGCAGGTCGACAATGGGTTTGCCTGACCATTGGGAAGCACGAGTTTGTCGTTGTTCGTACTGAAAAGATAGGCAAAGGGCCCACACTGCCGATCGGTGCTGAAGACTCTGTACAAAGGACCAGGGACTAATTTACTTCCACTTGAATCTACTGCCATGATCCACTGCTGCATCTGTTCGGCGAACTGAGCGACGAGCGCTTTCAGTATTTCAGGCTGATCGCCCGCCGGTGTTTTTTCGTATTCGTCTATCGAATCGTCGACCCTCCCCGTGAGGATGCGTCCCATTTTGCGTACGTTCGAGTTCTCGTCATCCGCCAGATTTGCCTGCTCGGCCTGGGCGATGCCGCCTGACTGGGAGCCGGCAACCACCGCCCCAAGCC
>CAYNDM010000391.1:0-2513 GCA_964395265.1 uncultured Bacteriovoracaceae bacterium | reverse complement strand
GGCTTGGACGGGCAGGTAGCTTCCGCCGCGTTGTTGTTTGTAGTAGACCGATGTCGCCCGAAAATTCAGGAGGCGAAGGAACTTCCAGTTCCCCTTCTCTCGATTGTCCCCATCCCTCCGAGGCGCCCCTTCCCCCTCTTCCTTGAGAGCCTCGTCGAGCGATTGATGAGAGCTCTGCATGGCCCTCACCTCAGGGTCGTTTTCGACGAACGACACGAAAGTGGGTTGCTCCGTCTGAAGATACGCCTCGTATTTGGCGCGATCGAAGACCTGCGGGGGTTTTACGCCCTGCGCGTCGACGTTGACATACTGATCTTTCGCGACGGTAACGCCTTCGCCCGAGAGCAGCGCCTCTTCGGTCTTGGCGACCTCGACGGAGCCGTCAAGAGTATAGAGATTGGCCGCAGCGCTCTCTTTCGCCACGTTGAAGACGAAGTCCGTCCCTCGCACGCCCATCACGGCGGACCGGCTGCGAATGATGAAGCGTGGAGGTCCTTGCTCCCCCTTTTTGAGCTTGGGCTTTTTGATCAGCCCGCGGACCTCTCCCGAGTTCAGCTGGCTAAACTGAACCCCCTCACCGCTTTCCTGGATCTCCACTTCGGTGCCCTTGCCGATCAGGAGCTTCGAGCCGTCAGGGTATCGGATCTTCGCCGAAGCCCGCGGCCCTGTCTTGATCTTGTCGCCGATATCGACCTCGGAGCCTTTCTGTCCCACCCGGTTGCCCTGCGGGGTCTTGATGACGACGATCTTCTCGCCTTCGATCGACTCGATCACAGGCTTGTCCCCGGCCTGAGCAAACGCCCCGCAGGGAAGCAGCAAGACAAATACCGCGAAGAGATAGCTCGACTGGGTGCTGAGGCGCATGATCGTGCTCCAATAGAATATCCGAGCCAAGGCGTGTTTTGAAAGCTCGCTCACGCGCCTCCAGCCTCATGCCTCACGCCCTTTGGCACCCGGGAAGGCGTCAAAATCCTCTCGCAGCGGCAACCCCAGCCTCGCATTGGCCACACCCATAGTTACGCCCTGACCACACCAGCGAGGGCTTGCGCTGACGATCCTCGATATCATAACCTCGCCTATGTCATGCGAACCCCTCGGCAGCCTCCCAAACCTTATCGCGTCCTCAAGCACCATATTTTTGTCTGCACTAACGAGCGCCCTCCGGGGCACCCGCGCGGTTGCTGCAAAGAACAGGGCTCCGAAGCGGTGCTACAGGCCCTCAAGACCGAAGTCGCGAAAGCCGGGTTGCAGGCCGAAGTCCGCGCACAGAAATCCGGCTGCCTCGACACCTGCGAATACGGGCCTTCGGTCGTGGTTTACCCGGATGCAATCTGGTACGGCCCTGTTATGCCGGAGGATGCGCGCGAGATCGTCCAATCGCATCTCCTGGGAGGCAAGCGAGTGGACCGACTGCTGATTCCCGGGAAGAATTAAGAGCATGCGGCATTGAGATTCCATCAGTCCGGGTTAAGATGGAATCTATGCTGAGACGACGAAGCACGATCCTCATTAACCGCCCTTTCCAGCTTCGCTTTGCCCTCTACGTCTGCTCCTGGATCTTCGCCGCGAGCCTGATCTATCCTTTTCTGCTCCAGTACCTTTTCGACGTCTTCTTGAATTACGTCAGCCGTGACCCCATGGGGCCCCCGGTCGAGCAGATCGCCGGCACGCGAGGCGAGATGATCGTGATCCTCGTCGGCATCCAGGTCCTCCTGCTCGTGATCACCTTCTTGATCAGCATCTTCACTTCCCATCGGATCGCTGGCCCGCTGTACAAGCTTCGCAAGGCGATCGAAGAAGCGCCCACTCGGAAGTTCCCGGACGTCCACTTCCGCAAGAGCGATCACTTCCAGGAGCTCTCTCGCAGCTACAATCAGCTCATGCAGACTCTGAGAAAGCGTTCTTCGGCAACCGAGACCGCGATTCAGCTCCTCGAAAAGGGCGAGACAAGCCAGGCCCTCAATGCCCTGAAGCAGGCTCGTTGAGCCATTGAATGCCGCTCGCTGGGTTGTTTGATTTCCTGTCCTGATGCTCCGGATTGGGTTAATGAATGGATATGCTGAAGTTCAGGCCACATCACTTCCTCTGCACCTTGGGCTTTGTGGGTAAGGGGTACTCCGATTCCTTCGTGGCCAATTTCAGCAGAATCGCGGACCAGCTTCGAGTCTCGCCGGATGGCGACGATACGATGATCGAAGTGACCGAGCATACGGACGCCATCTGCTCGCCCTGTCCCAATCGCCAGGGCCAGCTCTGCTCGTCGCAAGCGAAGATCCAGCGCCTGGACGAGGCCCACGCGAAAATCCTTGGCCTGAAACACGGAGAGGTCCTGAGCTGGAGGCAAGCCAAGAGGCGGATCGCGGACCATATGAGCGTCGAGAGTTTCGATCGCGCTTGCGAGCCTTGCGCCTGGAAATCCCTGGGAGTCTGCCGTGACGCCCTCGAGCGGCTTCATTCGGAGATGAAAACCAAGCCCAAATCGCTCCCCTCGATCCTGTTCGTCGTAGCGCTTG
>CAYNDM010000390.1:859-2547 GCA_964395265.1 uncultured Bacteriovoracaceae bacterium | reverse complement strand
TCCCACGCCTCGCGAGATCTACGCGCGGGCACTGGAGCAGGCGGGGGTCATCGAGGGACAGCAGGCCCAGGCTTACCTCGACCAGATCAACGAAAAATACATCGCAGCCCAGAAGATCTCCAAAGCCGAGGCACCTTATGGCGAGCCGTCGGTGTTCCAAGGGGCCTGGAAAGGGCTTCGCAAACCGAAGGGAGCCGAGGAAATTTTCGCCACGGTCCAAACCGCGGTCGACGAGAAGACTCTCCGCGAAGTCGCGGCCAGGATCAACACGGTCCCGGCGAGCTTCCATTTGCACCCGAAGCTCGGCCGCTTCTTCGATGCTCGTTTGAAAGCCGTCGAAGAAGGCAAGGGAATCGACTGGGGCAACGGCGAAGCGCTCGCCTACGGAAGCCTTCTGCGAGAAGGCTTCCCGGTTCGCATCTCAGGCCAAGACGTCGAGCGCGGTACCTTCTCCCATCGTCATTCCGTGCTTCACGACGTGGAAACGGGAGAGATCTACGTGCCGCTCAACCACATCACGGACGGCCAGGCCCGGTATTCGGCGCTGAACAGCCATCTCTCCGAGACCGGGGTGCTGGGCTTTGAGTACGGCTACTCGACCGCCGAGCCCAATACCCTGGTGATCTGGGAGGCCCAGTTCGGAGACTTCACGAACGGCGCGCAGGTGATCGTCGACCAGTTCATCTCGAGCGCGGAGTCCAAGTGGCAACGCATGAGCGGCCTGGTTCTTCAGCTTCCGCATGGATACGAGGGACAGGGGCCCGAGCACTCCAGCGCGAGGCTCGAGCGATTCATGAATCTCTGCGGCCGAAACAACATGTTCGTGTGCAACCTCACCACTCCGGCGAATCTTTTTCACGCGCTCAGGCGCCAGCTCAAGCGGGAGTTCCGCAAGCCTCTGGTGATCATGTCGCCGAAGAGCCTGCTACGACACCCGCAAGCGGTTTCCTCGCTCGATGAGTTCACCTCGGGGAGCTTCATGGAAGTGATCGATGATCCAGAGATGCGGGACAATGCTGCGGCCTCGCAGGTCAACCGGGTCCTCATCTGCACGGGGAAGGTCTACTATGACTTATTGGCTGAGCGAACCGCTCGCAAGCAATCCAACGTGGCGATCGTGAGGCTCGAGCAGATCTACCCATTCGCGGCCGAGAAGATGGCGGCGATCCTGAATCGCTATTCCGCCGCGCAGGATCTCGTCTGGGTTCAGGAGGAACCAAGGAACATGGGAGCCTGGTCGTACATCTTCAATCTCTGGATGGGAGGCTACGATACCTTTCATCAGCGGGTGAACCGCGCTATCCGGTACGTCGGGCGAGACATCGCCGCCGCTCCGGCAGTCGGCTCTCCCAAGCTTCATGACTCCGAACAGCGAGCGTTGATCGAAAAGGCTTTCACTTAAGAAAAGGGACCCCTATGAAACACAATGTTGTCGCACCGAGCGTTGGCGAATCCATCACTGAAGTGAGCATTCTCAAATGGCACAAGCAAAATGGCCAAGCAGTGAAGGTGGGCGACGTCCTGCTGGAGATCGAATCGGACAAGGCGACCGTGGAGATCGTCGCTGAGAACGCGGGCGTGCTCCAGACTTTGAAGCCCGAAGGCGAACGCATCCCCGTGAGCGAGGTGATCGCGGTGATTGACGACGCCGCGGGCCCAAGCGCCAGCGCCGGGCCCAGCATCAGCGC
>CAYNDM010000390.1:0-849 GCA_964395265.1 uncultured Bacteriovoracaceae bacterium | reverse complement strand
ATCCCAACCCGCCGCAGCCGCGGGAAGCGCGGGCCCTCAGATCGTCGTCAAGAGCGGAGATCAGACCCGCACGATCGAAGGGACGCGCCCTGCTCCCCAGCAGGCGCCGGCTCCAACTCCTTCCGTTCAGCCCACGGCATCTGGCGCGTCCACTCCGGGACCGGCCGCTCGAAAGATGGCTGCCGAGGCAGGCGTGGATGTCTCACAGATCCCCGGGACCGGAAAAGACGGTCGTGTGACCAAAGGCGATATCCAGGCCGCGCGTTCCGCACCCCAGGCCCAGCAACCCATCCCGCAGCAGACGAGAGCTCAGCAGCCTCAGGTTGTCGCGCCTCAATACAAAGATCGGCCGGGGGATCGCCGGGTTCCGATGTCGATGCTCCGCCAGAGGATCGCGGAACGCTTGGTCCAGGCCCAGCACACGGCCGCGATCCTGACGACGTTCAACGAAGTCGACATGAGCCCTGTCATGAAGCTTCGCAATCAGCATAAGGACGCGTTCAAGAACAAGCACGGGGTCGCCTTGAGCTTCATGTCGTTCTTCACCCGAGCTTCAGTCGAGGCTCTCAAGGCCATTCCCGCCGTCAACGCTTCGATCGACGGCAAAGACATCGTCTATCACGATTACCATGACATTGGCATTGCGGTCGGGACCGACCGTGGCCTGGTGGTACCCGTGGTCCGCGACGCGGGCAAGATGGGGTTCGTGGAGATCGAGAAGGCGATTGCGGAGCTTGCCGCCAAGGCCCGGGACGGGAAGCTTGGAATCGCCGACATGACCGGAGGGACTTTCACCATCTCGAATGGCGGCGTCTACGGCTCGCTTCTCTCGACTCCGATCCTGAACCC
>CAYNDM010000389.1:0-2552 GCA_964395265.1 uncultured Bacteriovoracaceae bacterium | reverse complement strand
GGGTGGGATTGACCAGCCAGAGCGGGAGAAAATGAATGAGGAGCGTCAAAAAAACCACAGCAGCCCAGATGCGCCAGGGCGTCTCCTTGAGCTCAAAGCGGGTTTCGATCGCTCCCATGTCTCGGACTTACCACGAAGGCGATCAAATTGAGAGACCAGGAAACCGATAAGCACTTGATAGAATGTGATCTCCTGGGAGGTAGCGTACGCCTGAGACAGCCGAATTCGTTCTAGAAGCGGGAAAGGTTCCCTTTTTCCTGGTGCGTCCCGAAAGTGCCGCGCTCGCGCCTGTCATTCGGGCGCTGGAAAGCAGGGGCGATATCCAATTGATTCGTTCGGGCTCGGGGATCGAGGCTGCCAAGGTCATCCTGCAGGCCGGGTTCTGCGTGGTGCTTTGCTTTGCCAATACCCAAGAGCACATAGTCCAGCACGTCGTGCTCCTGAAGATGCTCCAAAGCGCGATCAACGAGCGCCGTGCCCGCGTCGTGATGACCAGCCAGTTCCCGGAGAACGTCACCGAGATCATTCACCACAAGCTCAAAGCCTACGGCATCATGGAGCTGATCCAGGAGCCGGTACCCGAACGATCGATGTCCTTCAAGTTGGACCGGATCATCAAGATGCAATGGGAGGCGGCCAAGCGCGCCAAAAAAGACAGCGCTCGAGCGAACGCCGAGCATGGAGGCCAGGGCGCCGAAGGGCATGGCGTCCGGAGAAAAGAACCGGGCGCCGCTCCAGCCGCGGCCCAACCCACGGTGCGAATGGTCGATCCGCTCGATATCGCCAGCGACTTCTGGTTGGTCAAAGGGGGAAGTGCGCGGCGGATCTCGGGTCGATGGATGATTGAGCTCCGTGGCCCGGGGCCGATGGCTGGGCGATGGACACCCATCGCTTCAGAGGGATCCGAGCAAGGAGCCTGGCAGTGGGTGCCGACGGACGCCGCAAGCGGCCAGTGGGTCAGAGAGCAGGGAGCCTGGATCTTTACTGGGCTCAGAGTTCCGGAGTTCAACGAGGAGCGCTGGTCGTTCGCGGGCAAGAACCCGGCACTGGGCTTCTTCCGCGACGGCAAGTCGCTTGGGATGAAATTCCTTACCGATGCCGAAGGGACGCTTCGGATTGCCAAGGATTCAGCAACCGCACTCTCGCGTGTGATGGAGATTCAGGCGAGCTGGGAGAAGATCGTGAAGAAGTCGCTCGCCGCCGATGGGGACGGCGCGTTCCAGGAGCTCGAGGATCGGAAAGAAGCGGCCGATGCGATGAGTCCTGAAACGGGTGACGATCGCTCGGTCGGACTCGAGGCCGACGAGCCGGTTCAGACACCGGAACTCGAGGCCACGGCCTCTATCATTGGCGGCAAGTCAAAGGCCAAGGCCACTCAAGCGACGGCGGAGATGGACGACTCGACCAAGGCGTTCGCGAAAAACGCCGGTCCTGCCGCTGAAGGCGACGCTTATTTCTCCGCGGAGCCGTCGAAATCCCGCGAGATCAACGATCGCAGGAGTGCCGATGCCGAGCAGCCTCGCGAGATCAACGATCGGATCGGCGAGGACCCGCTTCCAAGAGACATCAACGATCGCAGAGGCGCGGCTGAAGAGAGCGAGGGAGGCTCCGAGGGAGATGATGCGAGCTCGGGCGCGACCGCTGCCCCGTCAAGCGCGGCCAGACCCAAAGGGCCTGACGAAGCCGAGGTCAAGGAACCTGAGTTCCACTATCCGATCGAGTTCTTCGCGAGCTCCGGTGATTGGGAGTATGTATTTCAGGACTCGAACACCAAAACCAAGTGGTACGTCTTCGTTCCCCTGGAGCTCAGCAACGGAGTGATCAGCCACCCTTCGCAGCTGGAGCGATTCTGGACGTACGGCTCGGGCCATCTGCGTCCCATCGTTTCTGACGATCAGACCGAATGGATCTTCTTGAACGAGCGACCGCAGGAGCTGGAAGATTTCCAGGACCTTCCTCCCCAGATCCGCTCTTATCTCATCGACCGAATGCCCGGGCGAACCCAAGCCGCGCGTTCGGAGGAAGTGCAGGAGCTCGAACTGGCGATTCAGAAAAATCTTGCAGACTCAGGAGTCGAGCTATCGTCGTCGGCGATCGAGGCGCTCGCGGAGGCCGGCGCGGTGGCCCAGGCCGCGACGCAGGCTTACGCGGCCGGAGGCCACTCCGAAAAAAATCTCGCTACTGGACCCGACGCTGTCAAATCAGGAGATCCGAGCAAACCGTCTCTTTCGCCCCTGGCGATCGCGTTCCTGATGGCGGAGCTGCTTTGTAAGAGGGACGTAACCGAGGCGGAGCTTGCGAGCCGCTATTGCTCTTATGTCAGCAGCTCCTGTGGTGGAATCGAGGTCGAGCTCTGGCATTCGCGGGAGAACGACTGGGTCTGCGCTTCGAACAGCGCGGGCAAGGAGGGGCGCGCGGGCGAGCTGGTTCGGGCGAACCCCGAGTCGATTCAGCTGAGCTACGAGAAAGGAACGCTCGCGATTCCCGTGCGCGAGAAGGGAAGAGTCTTGGGCTTGGTCGTTTTCTTGGGAGACGGCGTCGCGAGGCTTTCC